>DBYD01000012.1 GCA_002309855.1 Bacteroidales bacterium UBA1195 | reverse complement strand
GCCGAGCCGCACCGGCTCGCCGATTTTGTGGAGACGGTCAACCGTTATGTTGCTTTGAAAAGAAAGCCGGAAAGCGAAAAGAGGGTGGTGCTCTTCTATTACAAGGGGCCGGGGCAGAACGCCCTGACAGCCTCCGGCATGGAGGTGGTGCCATCCCTGTACCGCCTGCTGCTGCTGTTGCGCGATGAAGGCTATAACACCGGCACGCTGCCCGCATCCGCCGATGCGCTCGGCAAAATGCTGCAGCGGCAGGGGAGTGTTCTCGGAAGCTACGCGGAGGGTGCCTTTGAACGTTTTATGAAGGAGGGGAATCCCGAAATGGTCACACGGGAGCAGTATCTCTCCTGGGTTAAGAAAGCCTTGCGTGACGACAGATATTCCGAAGTTGTTTCACTGTATGGGGATTTTCCGGGAAAATATATGAACTCCGGCGGAAAGCTGGCAGTGGCGCGGCTGCAGTTCGGCAATGTGGTGCTGATGCCGCAGCCCATGGCGGGACTGGGCGGCAACACATTCAAAATAGTGCACGGTACGGAGAGCGCTCCGCCGCACACCTACATCGCCGCATATCTTTGGGCAAGGTTCGGCTTCCATGCCGATGCCATTGTCCATTTCGGCACCCACGGCAGCCTCGAGTTCACGCCGCGCAAGCAGAATGCCTTGTGCGACAACGACTGGCCTGACCGTCTGATCGGGACAATGCCGCATTTCTACCTCTATACAATCGGCAATGTGGGCGAAGGGCTTACTGCGAAACGCCGCTCATACGCCACGCTGCTCTCATACCTTACGCCACCATTCATGGAAAGCGGTGTGCGCGGCAGCTACCGCGAGTTGTCCGAAAGTGTCAAAACCTATTATCATACATTGGAACAGCATGGGGATGCGGAAAAGGCCTCCCTTGCGGTCAAGCGGCTGGCGGTAACTCTGGGCATACACCGCGCACTGGAGCTTGACAGCAATCTCTCCATACCGTACAGCGAGGATGATATCGGACGCATTGAAAACTTTGCGGAGGAGCTGGCCAATGAGAAGATGGCCGGGCATCCCTATATACTTGGAGAACCTTATGAAAAAAGGCATATTGAAAGCAGCGTCTTCGCCATGACGACCGATCCGGTGGCCTACAGCCTGCTGGCGTTGGACAAGCTGCGCGGCAGGGCTGTTCCCGATGCGGAACGCCGCCGCACGGAGTTTTCAGCCCGTTATCTGCAACCGGCGCGTGAGCTGGTGTCGCGGATTCTCCAAAATCCTGCCGTGGCGACCGATGCGTTGGTCTGCAAGGTGGCTGCCATCACACCGGAAGAGTTGGAGCGTGCAAGGGAAATTTCGGATGCGCAGGCACCTGTCGATATGATGTCGATGATGGCCTCCATGGCTGATGAGATGCCTGGAGCCACCCATGCCGACCGCAGCCGTCCGGCGGGGCAGCAGGATGGAATGAGCCGGATGATGCGCAGGATGGGCGGCGGCATGCGCCCTGAAAAGGCGTTGAAGATGGCCAAGATGATGGGGGCTAGCCCCGAAGCTCTGAAAAAGATGGAGAAGGCCATGAAAAAGGAGACTACCTCCGCTGCAGCTGTGTCAAACCGGTCTGACAGCGGCATGATGAAGGACGGTTACAGCCGTGAGGAGATCCAGTGGGCACTGGCGGTGATGGAGGTGGAACGGAGCATCCTGAATGTGAACCGCTACCGCCAGCTGTTGCAGGATAGTCCCTCCATGGAGCTCCGTTCCATCTTGAATGCGCTTGACGGTGGCTACATTTCACCCTCACCCGGCGGTGACCCCATCGTAAATTCCAACACGATGCCGACCGGACGCAACCTGTACGGCATCAATGCGGAGAATACACCGTCGGAGGCTGCGTGGGAGAAGGGGAAGATGCTGGCGGAGAACACCATCAGACTTTACCGGCAGCGGCATCACGACAGCCTGCCGCGCAAGGTGAGCTACACGCTCTGGAGCGGGGAGTTCATCGAGACCGAAGGGGCAACCGTCGCGCAGGTGCTTTACATGTTGGGCGTGGAGCCGCTTCGTGACGCTTTCGGGCGGGTGACGGATCTTCGGCTAATCCCTTCGCGTGAGCTGGGCCGTCCGCGCATCGATGTGGTGGTGCAGACCAGCGGACAGCTGCGTGACATCGCCGCATCGCGCCTTTTCCTCATCAACCGCGCTGTGGAGATGGCAGCCGCATCCGGTAACGACACCTTTGCCAACCAGGTGGCGGCGGGGGTTGTGGAGACCGAACGGATATTGGTCGGTAAGGGTTTGAGTCCAAAGGAGGCGCGCGAAATATCCTCCTTCAGGGTGTTCGGCGGCGTGAACGGCGGATACGGCACCGGCATACAGGGCCTGGTGCAGGCCGGCGACCGTTGGGAAAACGAATCTGAAATTGCGGAGACCTACCTGAACAATATGGGTGCCTTTTACGGTGACGAGGTGCATTGGGAGAACATGCGGCAGTACGCCTTCGAGGCCGCGCTCTCAAACACCGATGCGGTCATACAGCCGCGCCAGAGCAACACGTGGGGTGCGTTGAGCCTTGACCATGTTTATGAGTTCATGGGCGGAATGAACCTTGCCGTGCGCAATGTCACCGGCAAGGATCCGGATGCCTACCTGAGCGATTACCGCAACCGTAACCACATGCGGATGCAGGAGGTTAAGGAGGCGATAGGGGTGGAGAGCCGTACCACGCTGTTCAACCCCAACTATATCCGCGAAATGATGCGGGGCGGCGCCTCCTCCGCAAACACCTTCTCCGAGCTGGTGCAGAACACCTACGGATGGAATGTCATGAAGCCTGAGGCGATAGACAACGAAATGTGGGACGAGATTTATGGTGTGTATGTGAAGGACAAGTTCAACATGAACCTCCGGCAATATTTTGAGGGGGAGAATCCCGCCGCACTGCAGGAGATGACCGCCGTGATGATGGAGAGTGCCCGCAAGGGCATGTGGAAGGCCTCTGCGGAACAGCTGTCCGATGTGGCGAAGCTGCATACGGAGCTTGTGCGGGACCACGGCGCAGCCTGCTCCGGCATGGTCTGTGACAACGTGAAGCTGCAGCAGTTCATCTCAAAAAATGTGGATGCGCAGGCCGCAGAGCAGTACAAAAAACAGATACGTCAGGTGCGCCAGTCGCAGACCGTTGCCCAATCCGACCAAAAGAGTGTGGTGATGAAAAGGGAGGAGCTGAATAGGGGCAACATGCTGCGCCAGACCGTAAGCAATATCATGGTCATTATCGGTGTGGCTGCCGCTGCGGTGCTGTCGGTATGGATGATCCGGAGGCGCAGGCGTAACCGTGATATGGAATAAAAAGGGAGGGATATGCATGCATTGGTGATTTGTCTTATGGCACTGCTTCTGGCCAGCCTGCTGCTGAAGATGACTTTCTGCAGCCGCCGGGCTGTGGCCGCCGTCGTGGTCTGCACCGCCCTGGTTACCGGCTTTTCCTGGCCGTTGGCCATCACCCGAAGCAGGATGCAGATTGCCGACTGGCTCTCCAATCCCGACCTGATGGCCGATACTGCGGTGCTGCTTTTTGTCGAGGTTGCATTGCAGATTGCCTTCTGCATCCGGCACGCGTTTCCGGAGCGGCAGGAGGGGAGCCGGATTTCCCGCTGGCTCTATCTCGGACTGAAGGGATTTCCCGGACTGCTCTATCTTGTGGTGATTTTCAGCCTGCAGGTGCAGCTCATCTTTATGCTCCCCGGAGTCTCCTTTCCGTTGGTCTCGTGGTCTCTGGCAGCCGCCGTGTCGGTTTTCATTGTCTTGGGAATTTGGGCTATGCGCCGTCTTGTTCCGGAGGAGGAACTGCGTCTTGAATTGCTTTTTCTGGTTAATGCCGTCATTGCCGCGTTAGGCGTGATCGCCACCGTCAACGGCAGAACCGCCGCCAATTTCTTAACAACTTAACATTTTCACATTTTCACATTTTCACATTTTAACATCTAATCTAAACAACCATGCACTACATCTCAGACATTCTCTACTGGATCTCAACCGGCCTCCTTGTGCCTGTCATCCTGTTGCTGATCTATTTTTTCTGCCGTTCCCTGCTGATGGTCGGGGGCTTTTTCGGGCAGTACTTGGACGTGCGCAAATCGCATTTTCGGACGCAGGAGCATCTTCGGACGCTCACTCCAGACAATCTTGATGACTTTTGGGCGGAGCTGCCGGCCAAAAGCCGTTCACTTTTCATGCGGCATCTGAAGGAGCTGCAACAGTCGGAGGGGAGTCCGGCAAGGATTGAGAAGGTGGTGGCCGATTTTGAGGCTGCCGCCGACAAGGAGCTTACACCATCCAAAATGTTGGCCAAAATGGGTCCGATGTTCGGCCTTATGGGCACCCTGATACCGATGGGGCCAGCCTTGGTGGGGCTTTCCACCGGCGACATTGCCTCCATGGCCTATAACATGCAGGTGGCGTTCGCCACCACCGTGGTCGGGCTTTTCAGCAGCGCGGTCGGTTTCGCCGTGCAGCAGGTAAAGCGCCGCTGGTATGTGGAGGAGATGAACCAGCTTGTTTTTGTGGCTGAACTGTTGAAAGAAAAACATTCGGGAAAATGAGAAGGAATCTGTTACGCTCCTCTGAGGAGGAGGATCCGATGAGTGTGGTGAGCAATCTGTTCGATGTGGCAATGGTGTTCGCCGTGGCGCTGATGGTGGCTTTGGTCAGCCGTTACAACATGACGGAGATGTTCAGCAAGGAGGATTTCACCATCGTGAAGAATCCCGGAAAGGAGGATATGGAGATTATCACCAAGGAGGGGGAGAAGATAAACCGCTACACCCCTTCGGAAAACGATGATAACAGCTCCGGTTCCCTCGGCAGGCGTGTCGGCACCGCATACGAGCTGGAGAACGGCGAAATCATATACGTTCCGGAATAGGATTGGAATGTAGAGACGCAATGCATTGCGTCTCTACTAATTATACGCGTGCATGCCGCCTAAGATGAAGTTCACGCCGAAATAGGTGATGAGCACGCTCAGGAAGGCTATCAGGCAATAGATGTGGAAGAACCAGGGCTTTTGAAAATTCCGCCAGATTCTGTCGTGTAACGGCATGGCGTAGACAAACAGTGTTATCAGTGCCCAGACCTCCTTCGGGTCCCACGACCAGTACCTGCCCCATGATATGTTGGCCCATACCGCCCCGATGAAAATGCCGACAGCCAGCAGGGCTGTGGCCGGATAGAGCAGGAGCATGCCCAAGAGCCGTTGGCGTTCCATCTGTTCCAGCATCCTGCCATGGCCACATCCTGCGATGATGGCGGCAATGCTGTTTAGCGCCACGAAAAATAGCATCGCGTATGCCATCATGATGACGGTGACGTGCAGGCTGAGGAGCGGGGAGGAGAGCACGGGCATCAGCGGTGTCACAGTTGGGTTCGCGCCACCAATCATGGAAACAAGCATCAGGAATCCTGTCATGAGCAGGCCGGAGGGGACCGCCATTCCGGTGCGTTTGTGCAGGCAGAGGCACAGTATGCAGACAAACAGTGCCATCAGGTTCATCGTGTCATGGCTTCCGGCCATCGGTATGTGCCCGCCGACAATCCAGCGCAGCGCAAACATGAATGCCAGAAAAATTGTGACCAGCACCATGCAAAGCAAACCAATCCGTCTGATTGTCTGTGGCATCCTTTTACATTTTCCACTATAGAACAGGAAGAGGAAGAAAAACAGCAGTCCGATAGTCACTCCGGACATGGCCGTCCATTTTCCAGCACTGATCCTGTTGTAAAGAATCTCCGCACGGAAGCGGAACGGGGATGGTAGAAATCCGGATGCGTGCTGCTTTTGGTATTTCACGGTTTTGGCGAAAACGGTATCCAACATGTCAAATTCCTGCATTACAACCAACTCCTGACAGTAGTTCAGCTGCTTTCGTATGAAAAGATATTCGTTCCCATCCAAATCTAACGGCAGGGCGTCGTTCTGCGAATACCAGTCCAGGTTTCCGGCACTGTCGGCAACGGGGAAGATTTTAAGCAGTTTCCTGTTAAGGATCATTTGGATTATCTGCTGTTTTTCGTTTGCGGCGGCAAGTTTTTTGAACATCGGGTCGCCCATGGGGAGTTTTTCCATTGCAGCGTCAATTCTGTTCTTTCCACGGGCATCGGCAAAATCCATCAAACTTGCATATTTTCCGTTTATACCCAATATTTTCCGAACTTCTTTACCCTTTATTTTGATCATGGGTTCCTCCGCCCAGTCTTCAAAATGGAAGATCCATCCGCCCAGCACCTGCTCGGATGTGAGCCCCTTATAATGTGCCTTCCCGCACAGTTTGGTGGTGAAATCCTTCGCCAATGTTCCCATAGGGCAGATTCTTCCATTGTAGAGCACATAAATTTCCCCCATTTCGCGGGCGGATTCGCGCGGCAGTGTGCGGGGGGCGGGATTGGCGCAGAGGCTTTGTGCGCAAAGCAGAAGGATTGCCGTGGCAGCCAACGCCCCCTTTTTCAGCAGAGGATCACGGAGCAGTGTCCTGAATCTTCCCTCTTTTTCAAAAAACATAAAAATCAGGCTGAAAAACAAGATAATATATCCTGCGTAGGTGAAGCCGATCCCCCACGGGTCGCGGGCCACCTCCAGAACGGAGCGCCCTGTCTCGTCAAAATCGTTCTGGTAAAAGCGGTAGTTTCTGTATTTGAGTATGTTGTTCATGGAGACATCGGCTTTTTTCCGGACAGACCTTTCCATGTCGTCCACCCGCACATGGCTCACATAGTCCATCGGTGAGCGGGTGCCCGGGTAACAGACTGTTTCAAAACGTTCCAGGGTCAGTCGGAAGGGCAGTGTCCGGGTTCCGTTTTTTTCCGACCGGAATGTCTGTACCGCCTCGCCCGGTGTGAGGGTGACGCTGCCGTGCTGTCCGAAAAGCGTGGAGAGCAGGGCTCCGGCCAGAATCAGATACAGGGCGGTGTGAAGTGTGGAGACGGATAATCGTTTCCAATTCCCTTCCCTGAGCATCAGGATAGTGGATGCAATTGCCAGCAATGCCCATAGTGCGATGAAGATAGGGGAGTGGTGGATGTGTTCCGACACGAATGCGGTACCCGTCTGTTTTTCCAAAAAAGTGCTGCCTGCAAGAATCCCTGCAAGCAGCACTATGATGACTGATGTTGTTTTTCTCATCATATCATGTTGAAATCAAAAATATTAAAATTAAATGGATTCGATGAATTTCACCACGGCGTCCCGTTCGGCCTTGCTCAGCTTGCGGTATTTCTCCACCGATTTGCGGGCGTCGCTCTGTGCGCTGCCGTGCCACATGATCGCCTCCGTGACGTTGCGGGCGCGGTAGTCGTGCAGACGGTCGTCGGCACCGGTGCAGAGCCTGGAGAGCCCGCGACCCCACAACGGGGTGGTGCGGCACCAGCCTGTGCGGATGTCGTTGACCATGTAGAGCCTGTGCTGCACAAAATCGGAGTAGGGCCATATCTTCTGGTTAGGATAGCGGGGCAGGCGTGCGTCCCCGTCAGCAAAGAAGCCGTTGGGGTCGGTGAAGTTGTCCTCGCCGGTGGTCCAGCTGGGACGGTGGCAGTATGCGCATCCTAACTGTTGGAACAGCTGTTTGCCGCGTTGCACCGTTTCGTCACCCATGTTGCGGGCGGCAGGCACTGCCAGTCCGCGGTGCCATACCATGAAGTTGCTGTAGTCCTCGTCCTTCATTTCGGCAGGAAGCTCCTTTGACATCAGGTAGTTGTAGATGTCCTTCGACACATCTCCAGTCTTGTTCCAATCCGGGAAATACTGGTAGAATGCCGCCTGAACATCGGGGTCGTTGGAGGCGGTTTTGGCGTATGCCTCCGTCATGTAATGGTAGCGGCGGTCGCTGCGGGTCACATTGGTGATNNNGGCGCCTGCGGCATCCTGCAACGGGCCGCGGGTCAGCGCGTAGGTGTAGCGCAGAGGATGGTTGGTCTTTCCGTAGGTCTTAACCCAGTTGCCGTTGGCGAAGATGGCCGGATTCAGCTGCACGCCCGCAGCCTCCTCCTTGGCATATTGCGCCTTGAGCGAATCGTCGGGGATGGCGTCGATAAGGCCTGTGCCGTAGATGCCGATTGTGCCCTCCAGGCGTACCCGGACATTGGAGTAGGCCACTGGACTGCCACCCACTTCGAGAGGCACGTAGTAGGCATCCTCCGGAATGTAAACCTCCGGATATATCAGACTGTAGGTCTCCCCATCCTCAAACCGGTTGCCCCATTCATCCGTGTAGCTTTTCCAGGTAATCCGGATTTTGGTTTCGTCGATCGGAGCCTTGAAGGGGGCGACCGCCTTGGTCTGCGGCATGCCGGTCAGCGAGCTGAGGTAGTTGTCCTTGTCGTCGGTCACCACCAACAGGTAACCGTTGCCCCAGTCGCCTGCGCGGTAGCGGTCCATGCGCTTGCCGTGGCCGTAGCCCGGATGGCAGGCCTCGCAGGAGCTGCGGATGTAGAGCGGTCCCAGCCCGTTGAAGGGCGTGTTGCTTTGGGTGAAGGGACGTTCAAAGAAGTATTCCCCATACTTGAATTCGTTGACTAATCCGGCCTGTTCCACAGCCGGTGTGGGATCCTCATAGGCGGAGGCGGAGACATTGAAGGTCGTCCCCAATTTTCCTCCGGCGTAGGTCTCTTCATATTCCTTGTTTACAACCGGCGGCTCCGGTTTGTCCTTTTTGCAAGCGGTGAAAAGTGCTGGGAGGAGCGCTACCGCGAGCATCAGATGATATTTCTTCATGTTACTGTACGATTTTTATATTATAATCAATTCACACTCTTCAATGCGTCGTAAACTTCGCTCAGCACATCGTCCACCGCCGCGCAGGCCTCCATGGCAGCCTTGGCTGAGGCATCGGTGTAGTTGTTTACAAACGGTGCCTTCATGTTGAGGATGGTCTGTTTGGCATCCTCCATGGTCTTGACCGCACGCTCGTTCAGGGTGGGGTTCACCGTGGACATCAGGTTCTGCAGTGACTTTTCCTGGTTGCGTTCACCCTCAAGGCCTCCCATGTAGGCGTTGCAGATGCTGATGATGTTGTTGGCGAAGTCCGTGATGGATTTCTGGCTGTAGGGCGATTCGATGTAGTCCTTGTCCTCTCCGGTGTAGGCCTTGCCGATTTTGGAGGTGCCCACCTCGTCGGCGATGGTCTTGCAGCCGTCCACAATCGCCATCATGGCCTGTGTCAGGCTGATGTATGTGCTGCCGGCCTTTCCGGCGTTCCGCAGATTCTCGCCGTAGCTGGAGCCGCTCCCGGCCACCGTGCTGTTCCATTCCAACTCCTCAATGCGCTCCTGGTGCGCCTTGGGTGCGGATGAACCGGCCCAGCTCACCTCAAGCTGGTAGCAGCAGTTACGGAGGTCTCCGGCAACTGCCAGCGCATAAACCATGTCGTTGTCGGAAATTTTGGAGGCCGCCTTCGGCTGTCCGTTCTCAAACAGGATGTACTCGATGCCGTGGAATCCGAGCAGGGTGGCACCCAAACGCTCACCGGCCACCACATCCCCGTCTTCAGCGTCAAGGGCGGAGAGCATTTCCGGACTGTTCATCAGCGAATTGAAGGCATCCTCGTCAAGGGGCCAGGAGTCGATGTGCGGGTCGATGCCGAAATCGCTGGCGGGTCCGAAAAGGAAGGCCTCGCTCTTTTCCCACCATTCGCGTGCCTCCAGAAAAATCTGGCATGCCGCGCTGACATTGGCGTCAGTCTTCGCGGACTTCAGGGTCGCAATGGCCTCCACCAGCCGGTCGCTGGCCTCGGCCAGTTTCGTGTAGGTCGGCACCACCGTCGCGTTGACGAACTGGTCGGCCACGGCCTGCATCTTTTCCGAGTAACTGCCCGTGCCGGAGGGTTCGGGTTTCTCTTTCTTGCAGGAGGTGACACCGCCTGCCAATCCCATCGCCAGAACGGCGATGAAAACTTTCTTCAAATGTAATTTCATCATATCTGTTGTTTTTTAATGTTAATTATCTGTTTTTTTGTGGCCGCCGCAGTGCGACGGCCCTACTCTTAAACTTCTTAAACTCTTAACCCCCTTAATTCTTTTTTGTGCGAATGGCCGCCGCAATGCGACGGCCCTACCATTAATGGAACATTCCGCTCCAGGTTATGCCCATTGCGGCGAACGGTTCGCTGTTGTATTGGGCGTTCAGCAGGCGGCAGCCGAACTCCGCCTTTACTGCAATCTGCGGCATCGGGAAATAGTTCAGCCCTGCGGTGACGCACTGGCGGTCGCTCCATCCGTAGTCCTGCATCAGCGGGGCAGGAATGTAGGAATCGTAGCGGTCGTAGCGTGCGAAGAGGTAGAGCGCCTTCCCGTTTTCCATGGCTTTAAGGCACAGCAGGTTCACACCTGCCTCCAACCCGACTGCATAGGCGGCTTCGCCCACATGTGTGTGCGGGTAGGGGGAGCCGCTCGCATGGCTCAGGCGGGTGTTGTAGGTTGAAACCAGGTCTGCATCCGCCAGATGGCCGTAATCGGCGTTGCCACGCATCACCAATCTTCCATGCCGGTAGAGGAAGTCGAACGCCCCGATTACGACGGTGCCTTTCACATCCTTATATTTGGAGCTTTTCTCCTCAGTCACAATGTCGTTGTTGAAGCAGTTGCCGACATATCCGCTCACTCCAAGCCGCAACCCCTTTATGCTGCTGTTGTCGATGCGGGCGGCGAGTGCAAGCCGGTTTGCGGGGCGGAATTCGTAGGGGGAGGCCGATGCGCCGTTGGCCCATCCGGAGATGTTGAACATGGTGGAGTTCAATGCGGGCAGCAGCATCAGCTCGTATCGCCAGTCATGATGTCTGCCCCACAGGCTGATGCCAGTCTCGTGCCATGTGCAGGGGAGGATGCTGTTTTCCCCCTCCGGGCGGTACACGCCGAAAAATTCGGTGGGGAGATGGCTGTTGTTGGTGCCTCCGACAGGCACCACAATATGCCCCATGCGCAGGTTCAGCCATGGGCGGAAGCTCTTCTGTACCCAGAACTGCTCCAGTGCGACCTCGCCGCCCCGTTCCAGCTCCTTCTCGTATTCGCCGGTCTCCTCGGTCTCGATTTCCACGGCGCTTTCCACGCCGCCATGCTCGAATTCGATCTCCATCCCGATGCTCCAGCCTTTGCCGAAATCATAGCCCATCATGATGACGGCATGGGGCAGGTCCACCAGTCCGTGTCCTTTGGAGTCTTTGTAGGATTCCGCCCGGCTGTAACGGAAGACGTTGTCGCTGTAGAAATTGTATCTGTACACCGCCTCTCCGTAGCCGCCGACGGTAAGGCGCGGTGCCGCATTTTTCGTGCAGCAGGACGAGTCCGGATGTTCCGGACCGGCGGAAGGATTACCCTGGCAAAGCGGCGTGACACCCATGGAAAGAAGGGCGGCAACCGCCAATACAAATCTGTTTGTCAAATGTTTCCTCATGTTCAGACCTTTTACATTATGATTTGTGCAAAGGTCGGAAAAACATGAGGTTCGGTGCATCCTTACATCATGCCGTTTTTTTCTGTTTTCTCACCCGATGTTGTTAACCCGTTTTTGGTATGGCGATATGGAAAAAATCCCTACAAATGGGGATGGCATGGAAATTTTCCCACACGGTGGCGGGGCGTATCCGTATTTTGGCTATTTTTGCAAAATTAAAATTACATCTGTTAAACAGAATATAGTAAAAAAATAAAACCATTATTAACTAAAAGATTAACGTATTAATTTTCTGTTACAATGAAAATAATATCCAAAATTCTGCCCGTGGTGGCAATTATGGCAGGACTGATGATGTTCTCCTGCGAAAAAGAGGTGAATAACAATGGTAATCAAAGTGGTTCCACACCTACACCTACGCCAACGCCAACGCCTACACCACCACCTTCACCTTCTGGAAATGTCGATAGCATAACTGTAAACGGTGTCACGTTCAAGATGGTCAAGGTTGAAGGCGGCACGTTCATGATGGGAGCCCCAAGTTCAGATGCCGAAGCATATAGCAACGAATTGCCTCAGCACTGTGTCACCCTAAGCGAATACTACATTGCGGAAACTGAGGTTACGCAGGCACTTTGGCAGGCCGTGATGGGCAGCAACCCTTCCCATTTCAAATTCCCCGACCGACCTGTTGAGGAGATTAGTTGGAATGACTGCAAAACATTTATTGAAAAGTTGAACCAGCTTACAGACAAACAATTCCGTCTGCCTACCGAGGCGGAGTGGGAGTATGCCGCACGTGGAGGTGGGAACAGTCATGGATACAAATTCAGCGGTAGCGACAATGTGGATGATGTCGCTTGGTACACAGATAATTGCGGTGGAGAAACGCACGCGGTCAAAACCAAGGCCGCCAATGAACTTGGTTTGTATGATATGACTGGTAACGTCTTGGAGTGGTGTAGCGACTGGATGGCAGCCTATTCGGCTGATACGGTTACAAATCCGCAAGGTCCGGCGGCCGGTTTCAAGCGTGTGCTTCGTGGTGGCAGCCTGTACAACGATGCAAGACGTCTCCGCGTCACACGCAGGAGTGAGTACAACCCCACTTTCACCGATTACAGTGTCGGCTTCCGTCTGGCCTTATAGAGGTTCCAGTCACTCTGGGGATGGCGTGTAAGCAAATTATCTGCTTTTGCAATTATGCGATTTGGAAAAGAGTTATTATTTCTGATAGCGGCTTGTTGCCTGACATCGGGTGCGTTTGCTCAGGACAGCGCTGATGTGCGGAATCCATGGAGACCGGTGGTTTCCTACATCGGCGATGCGGCCGGCAACCTTTCAGGCGGCATGGAAAGGGGCGGCGGCTATTTGGGATATGCGGTTCTGGGAATCTCCTACAACGGGGAGGAGTCCGGACGTTGGCGGAACGGCGGCTTCACGCTGACCGGCGGCTGGACACACGGCTGCACCCCGTCCGAAAGCTGGATAGGCGACCTGCAGGTGGCCGACTATATCGAGGCAGGCAACCATCTCTTTTTGCAGGAGTGCTATCTGTGGCAGCGATGGGGAAACTGGGAAGCAACCCTGGGAATGCAGGACTTTTGCGCCCATTTCTGTTTTGCAGACGCTGCCAACCTCTATTTCAATTCTTCGTTCGGAATATCCTCCGCACTTTCGTGCAACCACCAGCTTTCCTTTTTCCCGCTCTTCACCTGGGGCGCAAATCTGCGGTGGCAGCCTTCCTCTTCGTTCCGGCTGCAGGCCGCCCTGTTCGACACGCCGATTGACTGGGAGGACAACCCCTACAACCTCAAATGGCGTTTCCAGAAGGAAAAGGGGGCCAATATGGTGGTGGAGGGGGAGTATTCCACCAAAGTCGGGACAATAGTAAAAACGGCCCTCATTGCGCAGACCAGCGACTGGACTGTAAGCATTCAGGCCTCGGCGGAACAGCCTGTTCTGGAAACTGAACGGCACAGCCTCCGTTTATTCGGCATGGGTGCCGTACATCTGTCGGAAAGTTGCACCCATCCGCTGCAGTATGCGTTCGGTGCAAACCTTTCCGGACTGTTTTTCAGGTCGGGTGACGATGTGCTCGGACTTGCGGTTACAAACGCCGCCATCCGGTGGGAGGGTGGCACGCTGCGCAACGAGACTGCGCTGGAGCTCACATGGCAATGGGGCATTAACGAGCATTTTTATATCCAGCCTGACCTGCAGTATATTGTCCGTCCTTCCGGCAGCGATGTGCCATTGGACAATGCACTCTTTTCGGCCCTGCGTATAGGGTTTGAATGGTAGGCCGGTGTGGAAAATTCTCCACAAATGGGGTCTACAAATCCAACAAATATTTCATCCCGAGACCTATCATCCCCTCCGTGTTACCCAGAAGGAGATATAATGGCCCCCGAAATTTGGACAGCAGTTGTAAACAAAAAAATTGTAATGTTGGATAAACCAAGCTGCGTTTCGGCAATTTGAGCAAGCTCAATTGCGCTCAACTTGCATTGGTTTTGCCGTATGAAAGGTAGAAGAAAATTTACAGCGGAGTTCAAGGCTAAAACTGCGTGTAAGCGAACATAAAGGCAAATTCATTTGACTTTATTGAGCGTGAGCAGTTTCAGGGAACATAACGTAGCCATTGAAGCCATTAAGGGTCAGCAGACGCTGGCGGAACTGTCGACCAAATTTGAGTTGACGCAGCAACAGATTTCCACATGGAAGAGGGAGTTTCTTTCCAAATCCGCCCTTGTTTTGTTGACCTGATGATGGTGGGAACGTATGATTCGTTGGTTAAGGTGAAAGGAAATCCTAAGAAAGTAACAAACTTGAAGTTACCAAGAAAAAAATGGGTGAACGATGAATGGGTAACCTATCAGGAGGATACGGTTGCATTTTTATTCTATAATGATGGAACTGGCTATTTCAGACATCACGATTCTGTCCAATTGAGAACCGTTGATTTTTACCGGATTCAAGCGGATGTTTATTTCAATAATGAGAGATACAATGCAAATTGTTCTTTGAAAGAATTCATAAGCAGACATTCTGTGGATGAGGAGGCCATACAACGCGTAAGCGGGCTTTTGTATGGGGATGATTAAAGAGAGGGATATGTTGTCACTTTGAAGAATAATGACATTCCTTATAATGAAATGGAAGTGTTTTTCAATGCGGACGGATATATGAGATATGTCAATTTTGGTGTGCCATGTTGGTGAAACCGGTGCAAAAGTAATCATTTTTCTCCAATTATCGGCTCAACATGAACCAAAAAATGCAAAATCACCACGTATTTTGAGCCGATTTGCGCATTCTCCGGCCAGGTTTGGAAAAGCATTTGTTGGTTTGGTTCAGGGGCAATCACATCTCCTCCATGCTCAACCCAAACATCTTCACCTCTTGGCCGCGATACAGGTGACGTTGCATCATCCCCACTTTTTCCCGCAGCCGTGCCGGATTGTACTTCTGTGGGTTACGTTTCACCTCATAAGCCTCGACACTGCCGTCCAATGTCTCTGCCACGATGTCAATCTCGAAATCGTCATTGTTGCCTTTAGCGTTTTTTCCACCGCCCTGCCACCAGCCGCCAATCACCCTGTAACGGCAGCTCTCCATCATCTTCTGCCGGAACCAGCGCTCCAATGCAATGCCTGAAAAAGTCGTGTAGTCATTCACCATAATCTGTTCCAGAGCCGGCAGATTCTGAATCTCTATCAGCGAACTGTAACGGTGGATATACCGGAACCAGAAACGGAAGAAATTGTCCTGGATCCCGTAACGCACTGTCTGGCTGCCTTCCTTCGCACCCACAGGACGTTTCTTCTGCACAATACCATACTTCTCTTCCAACATTTTCAACTGTCCGCCAAGGCTTTTCATGGCCAAAGCAGCTTCAATTTCATTTTGTGTCACATCACCGTGCGCTATCTGATCCAATATGCTGAAATAGGTGCCATACTGTTTGCCAAACTCCTGAACCAACACCGAACGTCCTTCGTCCATAAAGAAACTGTCGCCGCTCATGCACACATAATGCAGCATCTGATTCACGCTCGTACAACGGTTGTTCATCAGCACCTCTATGTAACGAGCCACTCCGCCTGTGATGGTCCATAACGCCAGCAAATCCTCGTTCGTATAGTCCGCCTTGTAGTCGCCCAGAATCTCCCGCATGGTTGCCGTCGTGAATGGCTGCAGTTTGATTGTGCAGTCATCACGGCCGAACAGCGGCTGCCCCTCGTCCTTGAATATCTTCTCCATCATCCTGAAGATGCTGCCTGAAACGATCAGGCATACATTCGTTTTCTTTTTATACTTGTCCCACAACTCCTGCATATCGCTGAACACCTCCGGATTCACGTTGTCAAACTCCTGAAACTCATCTATGAACAGAGTGAACCGGCACCGCTTCCCAATCTCCAGCAGCAGTTGCATCAGGCTGCGGAAACTTGTGACACCTTCCGGCACATACTCGCCCAATTTTTCGCGCACTTCCTCGCAGAAATTGCTCAGCAACGTGGCCTCTGCCTTGCGACCTACAAAGAAGTACAAGCCCGGAGCCGTCTCCTTTGTCTCATCCATCAGCCGATACACCAGGCTTGTTTTACCCACACGTCTTCGGCCTGTCAGCACTACAAACCTGCTGTAGTCTTCGTATGACTGACGTTGCATTTCATGCAACTGTTTCATTTCCTGCTCTCTATTATAAAACTTTTTCATATCCTTATTATTTTATGGCCGTAAAATTTACCGCTGTAAAATTTCGCTGCAAATATCCATAAAATTTACTTACGAATTCCACACAGACCAAAAAAAAATTCAGAATTGTTTCAAAGCCATTTTTCTCCAATTATCGGCTCAATTGGAACCGAAAAATGCTAATTCACCACCGGAGTTTGACCGCCAGGCCTATCTTGCCGTTGCCCCCTACACCCCCTGGCTGTCCCGGTATTCCCCCGGCGTCATGCCGGTCTGTTTCTTGAAGAAGCGGCAAAAGGAGGAAAGGTTCTTGAACCCTGTTCTGGTGGCAACCTCCTTCTGGATTTTTTATCCTTTTTTCAACAGACATGAAAAATCCATGAATAGGATAACACTTTCGTGTGATTGGTTAACATTTTTTATTACAGAGTATTACAAAAAGTGTATATCTTTGCAAAAAATAGTTTTGAAAAAACAGTGATGTTTAAAAGACATGAAAAACAAGGAGCTGCATAAAATGGCTTTGAAGCGGAAATGGCCGGATGCGGGAGATTGGGTGCAATCCCGATTCCTAACAGCAGCGGGAAGGTTGCGGCGGAGGCCACAATAATATGAAAATTTTTGCGTTGTTGAAGTGATTTTATAAGCCATGCGGAACGATTTTGAAACGGTTATGAAAACATCTTCTCTTCATTTTTCCTTCGGAGAAGTTTTCCTACGTTCGGCGAAATCCAAGCAAGCTTGTATTCCGCTCTCACTATCGGAAAACGTTCTTTGTTGGCTCAAAGAAAGTTTGCGGCAAGCGAGCAAAAAAGAACTTGTTCATTTTTTCGAGCGAGAGCAAACTTCACCGAAGGTAACAGAAGCAAAAGAAAGAGCCTTTCGCGGCGGGGGAAAAAATCCTGTCCATTACGCGCGCCAGCTGGCGGAACGACGCAATCGACGATGCGGGCGAAAGCAGAGCCAAGCTTGCTTGGGCTATGCTGAGCCGCGAGGAGAAAAAGATGCGAAGCATCTTAACTCACAGCATCGTTCTGCGCCGCTGCCTTGCTATGGAAAACGGATTTTTTCTGTTACGCCGCAGGTTGGTGAAATCACAACCGAGTACAACGCAAACTTCTACAGCAACATCCTTCCCAAATACTCTTTCAACGCCAAGGAGTTGGACGAAGAGACCGGCATGTACTACTACGAAGCAAGGTATTACAAACCGCCGGTGTTCACCAGCAGGGACCCGATGTTCGAAAAGTACTTCTGGATGACCCCGTATGCCTACTGCGCGAACAATCCGGTAAAGTACGTGGATCCGACGGGAATGGACACATTGGTTTTTTCACAAAATGGATACTTGAGTCCCCTTTAAAAAACACCCT
>DBYD01000047.1 GCA_002309855.1 Bacteroidales bacterium UBA1195 | reverse complement strand
TGCACAACCAAGGACGGAAGCCGCTTTATTGTGGAGATGCAGAAGGCGGAACAGGCCTTCTTCAAGGACCGCAGCGTCTATTACGCAACCACGCCCATCCGCCAGCAGGCTCCCAAAGGGCCGTGGAACTATCATCTGGAGAATGTCTACACGGTCGGCATACTCAATTTCGAATTTCCCGACGGCGAATATCCCGCCGACAGCTACCGTCATGAGATCAAGCTGAAGGATGTCGAGGACCACCATGTGTTCTACGACAAGCTGACCTTCGTCTACCTTGAGATGCCTAAGTTCAACAGGAGCGAGGACGAACTGGAGACCATGTTCGACAAATGGATGTTTGTGCTCAAGAACCTTTACCGGCTGCTTGAACGGCCAAAGGCATTGCAGGACCGCATTTTCAAGAAACTTTTCGAGCAGGCAGAGATTGCGCGTTACTCGGATGATGAACGCTGGCAGTACGAGGAGAGCAAGAAGGTCTTCTGGGACAACTACAGCGTGATGGAGACGGCTGAAATGAAAGGTTCTGACAGTAGGGCAAAAAAAATCGCACGCCGCATGAAAGCGAGAGGCGATTCTATTGAGGATATTGCAGCAGTTACGGATTTGAGCGTTGATGAAATCAAAAACCTTTAAACCCAATCACATCTATGAACCCCGGTAAAGAAATCTGCAGAGAGTTGAAGGAGCTCCGCAAACAGATAGCGGAGGAGAACGGCATCCCTTTGGAAATAGAGGAGTGCAAGTTCAAAGGCAAATGTGACGGAACCTGCCCGCGCTGCGATGCGGAGGTGCGCTACCTTGAGGGTGCGCTTGCGGACCGCATCCGCATGGGGAAGGTTGCTGTGGTTGCAGGCCTCGCGTTGGGGCTGTCTGCCACTACCGCACTGTCCGCTGAATCTGGTACGGTGGCCTTTTCCGGCGTACAGCCGGTTGTGAAGGAGCTGGTGCTGCCCACCGACAGTGTCAGAATCACCGGACGGGTAGTGGATTCCTTGACGGGGAAAGGTCTTTATTTTGTTGCGGTTAGGGTTTTGGACGGCAATAGATTGGTTGTTGTGACAAACACTGATGAAGAGGGAAATTTTGTTTTACGACGAGTGCCCAAAGGAAAATATAATATTGAGTTCGTATATGGATATGGAGTATCCATTAGAGCTGGCAAATATGTAATATATGATTTTGTTTGCACGGAAGACCATGTGTTGCCAACTATAAAAATAAAAATTTCAGAAATAGAAAGTGTAATTGGTGATATTAAACCTAAATTTTCAGATTCCGTTACGAATGAAAAAAAATACACCGGGAAGCATGGAAGAAAAAATTCTTCCCGTCGGAAGTGACACAATAAAAAAGGGAAAGCGGCGTTAAAAAAAAAAATTAATCTAATCGAAAAAAGTTATCAACAAATACTCAATGAATCATGTGTACATTGTCTATCACATACGATCAAAACAATGCGCTTGCAAGGCGCAAACTTGCGGAATTGCTCAAGACGGGGCTTTTCAAGGCCGCTGTCATTGAGCCGGTGGATGCCGCTGCGGATGGCGATTTTGCTGAATACCGCAAAGAAATAGAGGATTTTATTTTTGCAACTAAAACAATGGCCGCCAAGGCCTTCGCCGACAAGATATGAAATTTTCAATGAGATTGTTGATAAAACCATAGCATCCATTTTTTGAACAGTTCAGAGTTTGAAAACAATAACCACAATTATTTAATGAACCCCGGTAAAGAAATCTGCAGAGAGTTGAAGGAACTCCGCAAACAGATAGCGGAGGAGAACGGCACGTTGCCAATGGTGTTTATAAAAGTCTGTATTATGGTGCTTGCGATGTGTGCTTGTGTGGGATTGATTTCCTGCAAAGGCGGGGCGCAAACCGACAATGCAGTGGTGCAGACCGATGACATTCCTGACATATCCTCTGAAAGTGTTCCCGAAAAAAGTTTGGACACGCTATGGTCGGGAGACCGCAGCCATTGGGAAATTAAACAGCAGTATGAGGAGAACGGGCGTACTGTGCTTTATCGGAGTTGTACGTTTGGAGATATGGAAGATGATGACATTGAAGAGAGCATACTCTCTTATTATCTTTTGTCACGCGGAACAGCGGCCTACAACAACTGCTTACGCACGATGCAGACAGGTTCAGCCGCAGATTGCCCTGAAATGCTTGAGGAATCGGATGATATGATACCTGTCCGATTGGGTGATGTGCCACGCCGATGGTACACGGTACGCAAGTATCACGGGAAGCCTTACCTTTTCAGGGAATGCGTTTTCAGTGGCAAATATCTTTCTGATGTGGCTCTTGTTGAAACAGGTTGTGACTGTTGGTCCTATACGTTAAAAGGCGTGGAAAAGACGGCTGACGGCAGTTTCAAGTTTTTGTTTGTTGATAAAGATACGGTTGTAACCGCCAAGATGGAACTTGTGGATAAAGACAATGGTCTGTTCCGGTATTCCGGAAATGGGGGCGGTCTTTTCACAACAGACAGCCATGTCAGAAACTATGATATTATCATGTTGGAAGGATATCCGGTGGCAAGTGTTGACAACATGAAATTTGACAAGTGAGCAGTTGGACAAAATATTAGCGATAAAAAAGATTTTTCCCGTCGGAAGTGACACAATAAAACCGGAATGGCGGCGTTAAGAAAAAAAAAGGAACAATATGGGGCAATTGGCTTTTATTAGGATGTTTGTTTTGAGATTGCCGAATCATCACTTTCTCCTAGGGAGAACAAGATGTTGCTGGATGCCATTAATGCCCACTGGACTTTTATCAACGACCAAATAACCCGTTGTTTCAATGGAGAAAGAACTATAAGTAAAAATATTGGATAAGTTATGTGCAAGATACCGGAAACAGACCTTGGAATAAAGGATTTGGACTTCAAGAGCCGTCGCGGCAAGTTTGTGGCCAAACTTACTGACGGACGTGAGATTGTCATTCCCGTCAGTTTTTTTCCTGACATAAAGAATCTTTCTGTGAAAGACCGTGAGGATTGGATGATATTGGACGACCAGTATTTCACGTTCCATAAACTTACGCGCATTTACGCAGTGACAGATTTGATGCGGGTGTAATTTGTTTGAAAAAGGTAAAAAAGTAATCCAACCAACTATGAACCCTGGAAAAGTAATCTGCAGAGAGTTGAAGGAGCTCCGCAAACAGATAGCGGAGGAGAACGGCATCCATTTGGAAATGGAGGAGTGCAAGTTCAAAGGCAAATGTGACGGAACCTGCCCGCGCTGCGATGCGGAGGTGCGCTACCTTGAGGGTGCGCTTGCGGACCGCATCCGTATGGGGAAGGTTGCCGTGGTCGCAGGCCTCGCGTTGGGGCTGTCAGCAACGGCTACGTTGTCCGCTGAATCCGGTACCGTTGCCTTTTCCGGCGTACAGCCGGTTGTGAAGGAGCTGGTGCTGCCCACCGACAGTGTCAGAATCACCGGCAGGGTGGTGGATTCCTTAACGGGGAAGGGGATAGAGTTTGCCAACATTAAAGTGCTTTATAATGACAGTATTGTAGCTGTTGCCGTCACTGATTCAAATGGCAATTATTTCGTGCAGGCACCTGTGGGTATATATGATATTAGAATTACTTTTGTTGGTTGTCAGCCACTTGTGATAAACAACTGCAATTGTGAAAAAAGTAATTTTGAATTGGGAACTGTCAAGTTGGAATGTAATTCACCTATGATGGGTTTGGTTAGGGTTGTGAAACAGGAACCCCGTTTGGGTGGTAAAGAAAAGAAATCCCGTCGGAAGTGACACAATAAGTGTGCGTG
>DBYD01000055.1 GCA_002309855.1 Bacteroidales bacterium UBA1195 | reverse complement strand
GTTAATTTTTAAAGGTTAATGTTATTTCCGTTTTGTGTAGAGACGCGGCGCGCCACGTCTCTACGGAACAAATCCATTCCGTTCCCGCAGAATGGATTTGCAAAAATAATCAAAATCCTAATACGGAACGCCTCCCGTGGCGGAAAAAAACGAGATTTTCCCTCATTTTACAACCATTTGTATTTTAATATATTATAAAAAAATGAATTTTTTTTTTCATTTTAGTGTGAGAAATTGGGTTCCCCAAGCGTATTATATATAGTGAGGGGGCATAAAATGCACCTGTCGAATTTTGGTTTAATTATATTATCCATGATAATTGTTAATTATTAAATATTTAATTTGACAGGGCTCGACGTCTCCACGGCGCGGCCCTGTTGTTAAAAAAAAAAACCGCACCTTGTAATATTTTTGAGATAAGAAACGTTATATAACCGAAGTATTAACCATAAAAAACACAGCATCATGAAAAAAGTCCTTACATTTTTCCTTGCATTTGCAATGGCGGGCGGCTGCCTCGCCCAGTCCGCACCATCCTGCGAAATGACCATCGACACCCTTTCGGGGTGCGCCCCCTTCGCGGTGGAGTTCAAATTCAAATCCGTCAACGCTGACACTCTTAAATTCTACACAGGTGACGGACGCATATACTGGCTCACCAGCGCATCGGAATGGAATGCCCCGGTGCGGCACATCTACGAACATGCCGGACCGTTTGTCCCAGTCGTTGAACTCATCCAATGGAACACCAAAAAGGATTCCCTCGGCAACGACCAAAGGACAAGGGAGCTGAAAGAGATTGTGAGCACGGACACCGTAAATGTCACAAACTGCCAGTCCGGACTTGTCTTCAAGGATTCATGCGAATGGTCGGTGAGCTATGTGAAATACCGCACGTCGGGTGACACTGTTGTGAATTGGAACACATGGCTGAAAGTTTACAGAGAAGAGTATCTTGAGCCGGACAAACCATCCGGAAACGCAGCCCTATATGCGCTGATACGTTACGACACCGCCACAAAACTGGTGTTCGGCATTCCCATGAAACCATATCATCCCTTGGTAAATTCACCAGTCCTTATGTACGATTTCTCAATGAAGGTGGGGGACTCTGTCAGAATCGCATCCATAGAGAGGGGTCTTCCCAAACTGGTGGCGCAATGTGTTGGCAGGGATTCCGTAACATTGCGGAACGGGGAAAAACGCGCCGCACTGCACATCCAGATATTCAACCGCGAGGAACAGTCATACCATCCGTTTGATGAGACAATATGGATTGAGGGCATCGGCAGCAACTACGGACTTTTCTCACCTGACTGCAAACCCGACTACGACTGCCGGTACGAAATGCTGCGCCTGTTGTGCTATCATGAGGGTGGCGAGCTGTTGATGGATTTTCCGCAGTATGATACAGATGGTAAGCAAGGAGACTGCTTCAACAAAAATGTTGGCGGAAGCGTTCCGGACATAAAGGACGGATACATCACCGTCAGCCCCAACCCCGCCAGCGGCCAGATATGGCTGCGCGATGCGCAGGGCACACTGCAGAGCCTTCAGGTGTTCAACGCCGTCGGGCAGGAGGTGCTGCGGCAAAGCCTTGAGGGCAGCGAACAGGTCGTCAACATCTCCACCCTCGCAAAAGGGGTATATTTTCTGAAAATCGGAACGGACCGCGCCACCGTCATGCGTAAGATCGTGGTGGAATAAAAACCATCTGCAACGTATCAATGCGTTAAAATGTAGGGCTGCCATATATGACAGCCCTACATTTTTCAACAACGGCCTTTTTTTTTACAACCATTTCATTTTCTCCATTTTGAAAAAAATCGCCCACTATACATCTGCGGTGAAGTTTGCTTCATATTTTTTGATTACCTTTGTATCTGAAAATACAATAATCGAAATATATTATAAATCAGTTAGGAATGAGTTTGGAACTAAGTGAGCAGGAGATAATCCGGAGAGAAAAACTGAAAACGTTTGAAGGCATGGGTGTGCAGCCGTATCCGGCGGCTGAATATCCCGTGAATGTGCGGAGCGCGGATATTCTGAAGAATTTCAAGGAGAATCCGGAGCGGTTCCAGGATGTGTGTCTGGCAGGACGTATCATGAGCCAGCGCATCATGGGGGCGACCGCCTTTTACGAACTGCAGGACGCCTGGGGGCGCATCCAGGTGTACGCCCGTCGGGACGACCTTTGCCCGGGCGAGGACAAGAGTTTATATAACAGTCTGTTCAAGAAACTGGACTTGGGCGACATAATCGGGGTGAAGGGCTTTGTGTTTGTTACCCAGATGGGGGAGATAACCCTCCACGTGCGTGAATTCACGCTGCTCTCCAAGTCGTTGCGGCCGCTGCCAATCGTGAAGCAGACGGACGATAAGGTCTATGACGCCTTCACCGACCCTGAGCAGCGCTACAGGATGCGCTATGTCGACCTGATTGTGAACCCGCAGGTCAGGGAGACGTTTGTCCAGCGGGCGCAGATAATCAACACAATGCGCCAGTTCTTCAACGAGCAGGGCTATCTGGAGGTGGAGACACCGGTGCTGCAGCCGATTCCCGGAGGCGCCGCCGCACGCCCCTTCATCACGCACCACAACAGCCTCGACATGGACCTCTACCTCCGCATTGCGGACGAGCTTTATCTGAAGCGTCTGATTGTGGGCGGATATGCCGGCGTGTACGAGTTCTCCCGCAATTTCCGCAATGAGGGTATGGACCGGACCCACAATCCGGAATTCACCTGCATGGAAATCTATGTGGCCTACAAGGATTACCATTGGATGATGCATTTTGTGGAAAAAATGCTGGAGCGCATTGTCACCACGCTGCACGGAAAGACCAAAATACCGGTCTGGGGCAATGAGATTGAATTTGCCGCCCCATACCGTGTCGCCCCGATGCTGGAACTGATAAAGGAGCATACCGGTTACGACCTTGGCGGCATGGACGAGGCGCAGCTCCGTGATGTCTGCGGAAAACTTGGCGTGGAGACCGACGAGACCATGGGCAAGGGCAAGCTGATCGACGCCATTTTCGGTGAGAAGTGCGAGCCGCTGCTCATCCAGCCCACCTTCGTGACCGACTACCCCATCGAGATGTCGCCGCTATGCAAGCGGCACCGCGACAATCCCGAACTGACGGAAAGGTTCGAGCTGTTCGTCAACGGCAAGGAGCTGGCCAACGCCTATTCCGAGCTGAACGATCCGATAGACCAGCTGGCACGCTTCCAGGAGCAGTTGCGCCTGAGCGAGAAGGGCGACGACGAGGCGATGTTCATCGACATGGATTTCGTGCGTGCGCTGGAGTTCGGTATGCCGCCAACCTCCGGCATGGGCATCGGCATCGACCGTCTTGTGATGATGATGACCGACCAGCCCTCAATCCAGGATGTGCTCTTTTTCCCGCAGATGAAGCCCGAAAAGCAGATTCCCGTGGCCAAGGATGAGGATTTCATCGCCCTTGGTGTGGACAAGGAGTGGATACCCGCATTGCGCAAGCTTAAAATCAATACGCCCGCCGATCTGGCGCAGGCATCTGAAAACAAATTGTTCAATGATTTGAACGGTTGCCGGAAAAAGATGAAGCTGACGGTCCCGCCGTTGTCTTTGGAGCAGCTCCGGCAATGGATCTCTTCAGTCTCGTAGGCCATGGCGCAGTTAACGAACGAACGTAAGGCCAAGCCGGTGTCCACAACGTTGCCCGATGTTGACATGCAGGGGCGCATTATGCCTCAGGCTATTGATTTTGAAGAGGCTGTGCTTGGCGCCATGATTCTGGACAACAACGCAACCGTCATTGTCATTGACCAGCTGCGTGAGGAGATGTTCTACAAGGAGTCACACCAGAAGATTTTCAAGGCGATTTTCCAGGTCTTCTCCAAGCATGACCCGGTTGACCTGCTGTCGGTTACCAAGCAGCTGCGTCAGAACGGCACGCTGGATCAGGTGGGCGGAGCCTATTATATCGCATCTCTGACCAACCGGGTGGTTTCATCCGCCAACATTGAGTACCATGCCCGCATACTGTTGGAAAAGTTCATCCAACGCAAACTGATTGAGATTTCCACCGAAACCATCCGCAACGCCTATGACAACTCCCAGGATGTGCTGGATATGCTGGATCATGCGGAGCAGCGGCTGTTCGACATTGCGGAACAGAATTTCCACCAGAGCCACCAGCAGATTTCCGATCTGATCCAGGCTGTGCTGGATGATTTGCAGCAGATGAAGATTTCCGGGGAGAAACTCCGGGGGCTGCCCTCAGGTTTTTTGGAGCTGGACCGGCTGACCAACGGCTGGCAGAAGGGCACGCTGAACATCATCGCAGCCCGTCCGGGTATGGGTAAGACCGCTTTTGTGCTTTCCATGGCACGTAACATTTCGGTCGATTATCAGAAGCCGCTGGCCATTTTTTCCTTGGAGATGTCCGCTTCAGACCTGGTGGTGCGGCTTATCTCGGCAGAATCCGGATTCAAGCAGAACCAGTTGAAAAGCGGAGACCTGAACGATCGCGACTGGGCAACGCTGATCAACAGCACCACTGATTTGGGGAAAGCCAAACTGATCATTGACGATACGGCCGGCCTCTCCATTTTTGAGTTGCGGGCAAAATGCCGCCGTTTCAAACAGCAATACGATATTCAGGCTGTAATAATAGATTACCTGCAGCTTATGTCCGCCGGTACGGACATGAAGGGGAACCGCGAGCAGGAGATCAGTACCATCTCCCGTTCGCTCAAAGCGTTGTCCAAGGAATTGGACATTCCTGTCATCGCCCTTTCCCAGTTGAACCGTGGGGTGGAGAATCGGGCGGGTGCCGGTGTCTCCAAACGGCCGCAGCTTTCCGATCTCCGTGAATCCGGAGCAATTGAGCAGGACGCGGACATCGTGATGTTCATCTATCGTCCGGAATATTATAAGATAGATACATTTGATGACGATGGGAGCCCTTCCGCAGGCATGGCGGAGCTGATTGTCGCCAAGCACCGCAATGGTGCGACCAAAAGCATCCGGCTTCGCTTCATCGCCGATTACGCCAAATTCTGTGATGTCAACACCGAAAAGTTCAGTGTGCCGGAGGGTCCGCTCCCCACACCCGTTCTTCCTGACGATTCGGAAAATTCAGGCGGAATCAGCACTGTCCGTTTGGAATCCCGCATCAACAAGGCGCCAGTTGATCCCGAGGAGGACTTTCCTTATTGATAATGAAGTAATAAATTTAAAATTAACCATAAATGAAAACAATCCAAACCTATTCCTTCCAAAACAAGAAAGCCCTGGTCAGGGTGGATTATAACGTTCCGCTGAACGAACAGTCCGAAATCACCGACACAACCCGTATCGACGCTTCGCTGCCGACATTGAAAAAAATCCTTGCAGACGGAGGCTCCATCATCATCATGTCCCATTTGGGCCGGCCCAAAGGGAAAGATGAAAAATGCTCGCTGAAGCACCTGCTTCCCTATCTGAAACAGGTCACGGGAGTGGAAATCATGTTTGCCGAAGACTGTCTCAAGGCGGAAGAGCAGGCGTCTCAGCTGAAACCCGGGCAGATACTTCTGCTGGAGAATGTCCGCTTCTACAAGGAGGAGACCGACGGCGACGAGGCATTTGCCCGCAAGCTGGCCTCCTACGGCGATGTTTATGTGAACGACGCATTTGCCACGGCCCACCGCGAACATGCCACCACGGCGGTCATCGCCCGCTTTTTCCCGCAGGACAAGATGTTCGGCCTGCTGATGCAGGCGGAGGTTGACAATCTCAACCAGGTGATGAACAACCCCAAACGCCCCTTCACGGCCATTCTGGGCGGTTCCAAAATCTCCACCAAAATCAACATCATCAACTATCTGCTCACCAAGGTCGACAACATCATCCTTGGCGGCGGCATGAACTACACCGTCCACAAGGCAATGGGCGGCCATGTGGGCAAGTCCCTTGTGGAGGATGAGATGCTGGATGTGGCACGCGAGATGCTGGAGACTGCGAAGAAAAACAATGTCAAGGTGTATGTCTCCGAGGATACGGTCGCTTCCGACCGCTTTGGCAACGACGCCATGCGGCGCATCTTCCCGACGGATGAGATTCCCGACACGCTTGAAGGAATGGACATTGGTCCGAAAACCTGCCTGAACTACCGCCAGGCCATCCTGGATTCCGCAACCGTGCTGTGGAACGGCCCGATGGGTGTGTTCGAGTTCGACAATTTCAGCAACGGCACCTTCATGGTGGCGGACGCTGTGGCGCGTGCGACCGAGAACGGCAGCTTCACGCTGGCCGGCGGCGGCGATTCCGTGGCGGCCATCAACAAGTTCAAGCTGGCTGAGAAGTTCAGCTACATCTCCACCGCTGGCGGAGCCATGCTGGAGTTCTGCGAAGGCCGCGAACTGCCCGGCATCCGCTGCATTGTGGACGAAAAATATTAGGCCATGGCAAAAATGATTGCTCCCTCGCTGCTTGCCGCCGATTTCGGCCATCTGGCCGATGCGGTGGGGTTGGTCAACCGCAGCGTGGCCGACTGGATCCATATTGATGTGATGGACGGCCATTTTGTGCCGAACCTCTCAATGGGTTTCCCTGTAATCAGGGCGGTGGCGGAGGATGCCCGCAAACCGTTGGATATCCATCTGATGATCGAACGCCCTGACGACTACATAGACCGTTTTTGCACGGAGGCGCGCGCCTCCGTGCTGACGGTTCATTATGAGGCCTGCACCCACCTGCACCGCACCTTGCAGCATATACGGCAGCATCAGGTGATGACTGGTGTGGCACTGAACCCGCATACGCCGGTTTCAGTCCTTGAGGAGATTCTGCCGGAGGCGGATCTGGTGCTGCTGATGTCGGTCAATCCCGGTTTCGGTGGGCAGAAGTTCATCCCTTCCGTGCTGCGGAAGGTTGAAAAGCTGAAAAATGAGATTCTCCGCCTGGGACTTTCCACGCTGGTTGAGGTGGACGGCGGCGTCGGGCTTGGCAACTGCGCCGCCCTGTTTGAGGCGGGCGCGGATGTGCTTGTATGCGGCAATGCGGTCTTTTCGGCAGAAAATCCGGAGGATGTCATCCGTCAAATGAAGCAGTAGATGCCGAAGAAATTCTATGTTGTATGGAACGGCAGGGAGCCGGGGGTCTATGACAATTGGGAAGACTGCCACCGGCAGGTTGAGTCCTTCGCCGGTGCGAAATACAAGGCCTTCCCTGATTTGGAGTCTGCGGGGCGTGCCTATGCGGAGGGGCCTGAGGAGTATCTGAAGCCGGCACCCAAGGCCATGACCCCGATCATGACCGCGCTGTACGGGAGTCCGGTTCTCCCCAGCATTGCGGTGGACGGAGCCTGCAATGGCAAGACCCGTGACGCGGAGTATCAGGGTGTGGACACCGAAACCGGTGCGTTGCTTTTCCGCAAGGGGCCGTTCCCGGACGGCACCAACAACATCATGGAGTTTCTGGCCATTGTGCATGCGCTGGCCTTTTGCGCCCAGCGCCAGCTGGACCTTCCGGTCTATTCCGACAGCAGGATTGCCATCAAGTGGGTCATGCAGAAGAAGGCCGCCACCAAGCAGCTCCGCACCGAGCGCAATGCGGTTCTGTTCGATCTGATCGAACGAGCGGAACGGTGGCTTCAAAGCCATAACTATCCCAACCGTCTGCTGAAATGGGAGACCCAGGCGTGGGGTGAAATCCCCGCCGATTTCGGGAGGAAATGAAAATTAAAATGCCGCCAATTGGCGGCATTTTTTGATGATTTGACAGGACGGTTATATTTGCTTCGGACTGTTCTATAGCAGAATTCCGATTCCCACTTCCAATCCGAACAGGTTGCTCACCCAGGCGCGTGAGTTCTGCTTGTGGTTGAAGTTCTTGATGTCATAATCATCGGGTTTCTCAAATCCATAGTCGTCAAACAGGTAGGGTTCAACCGGGCTTGCGAGGGTGATGCCGTAGTGTACGGCCATCTTCAGCACCAGCCTGTCATAGAAAATGTAGTTTCTTCCCAAAATCCCATGCACTCCGACGCATAAGTGGTTAGGGTTTAGGTTGCTGACTTTCCTTTGGCCGGGCATGCCCGTTGTGTCAGTAGCGAAACGGGTAAGTGTGACCCCAAGCCGGAGATATGGTCCAAGGGGAGCCGGAGCATCCTTGAAATAGATGCCGTAGGAGACCCTGAGCTGTTGGATGCGGGTCGGCAATTCCCAGTTATGACGGTAGTAATATGGACCTACAACGGAGTCGTGTTCGTGTGGCGTATAGGTCTTGCGCGTATAAAAATCCATGGCCACGCTCCGGTTGTCAGGAAGGATGTATTCCGCTCCCATTGACAGTTTGAAGGGGAGCAGTGAAATGTTATCATCGTTAATTCCCTGGTTGTCGATTGAGAAAATTGGCCCTACATGGAGCAAAACACGTTTCCCAAGGTATCCTGGTGTGCTTTTCTTTTCTTTCGAGTCGCTCAATCCTTCCTTGAACTGTTGGTACAACACGCTTTTGATAAGCGCATCGTTATCCCGCATTGTGACACTGGTTGAGGAACTGTTCCTGAGTTTCGCCTGACGCGTGTCGATCAGGAATGAGTGGATGTAGGTCTCCTCCTTGTTGGCAAACAGGTTGTAGAGTGTAGGCGGGGTGAATATTACGGAAGCCAGGCAAATGGTTGTCAGAAACGGAAAATAGTTCGGTTTGTTGAACTCCGAGTTGCCGACAAATACCAGGTTCATCAGTCCCGCATCGTACTGCTCGTTCAGCAGGTTCATCTGTGGCTGGGTGTAGAGCCGCATGGGAACAGCCCCCCTGGTGTTCAGAAATTCCACAGTCCATTCGTTAAGGCGTGCGAACTCGTTGTAGGATTGTGCGTTGGCAGTCTGCTGCAGGGCTTGGTCCGAAAAATCATGCGAGGTGTGGCCGGTTCTTTCAACCACTGCTTCCATAAGTTGCGGCAGCTGTGACTCATGCGCCTCGGATTTCTGGATTTTCAGTTCCATGTCGGACTGCCTGAAAATGCGGTATGTCGGACTGTAGAGATATATTCCTTTGAAAATGTTCCGGTCGATTTCTACAATAGGCGGATTCTCCATTTTTTCCAGGTAATCGTCAAAGTCCGGGTAGGCTTCAAACAGTTCGTAGAAGACATAGTTCAGGTAGCTTGTGGTCTGCTCCATCTGCTTTTTCTTCTTTATGCGTTCGTATTTCAGGTTCTTGTGCTTTGTGGTCGTGTCGGTGGCTGCAGCTTTCGACGGGAGTGTGTCGCCCGGATGGATGAAAAAGTCGGGGGTGCAATGGTGTTGTGCGAACAGATCCTTGCCGGCATCCTCCAGCAGGAAGGCCAGTTCCTTATCGTCCGGATACCGTTTGTTGGCTTTCCACAATTCCTTGACCGTGATGGCAGTCAACTCTTTCGCGCTGATTTTTTGGAACAGATAGTAAATCTGCTGGATTTCCCCTTCGTAATCGGAATAGGCGGGGATGACACTGTTCACCGACTGGAAGCTCTTGTATTTGGACAAACCGTACAACGCCTGCAGGCGGGCCTTTTCAAGGAAAAGATTGTCGGGCATGGCTTTCTGGAGCAGGTAGGTGCTGTAGAAGGCGTTGGCGTATTCCGCGTCAATCAGGTCCATGTGGATGCACTCGAAGCGGGCGAGGGTGCGGATCCGATCGAATTCCTCTTCGGTGGTTACCACATAGCGGCTGCCTCCGGCGGGTAAGTTCTTCAGCAGCTCCTGCACCAAGGTTCTCCTTTTCTGGATGTTGGGATGGCTGCTCTTGCTGTCGTCGTAGTCGTCCCGGGCGGAGATGGCCTTGACTGTGTCAAGGAAGCAGTTGTGCGGCACCTTGTAGCGTTCCGTGTTGAAATAGTTGGTATCGAAAGGGATTTCGTCAAATGGCAGCGCGGAATACTGCAGCACATCGAAAATACCGTTCAAATCGGAGGAATAACCCGCCTTCAGGTAAAAGCGTGTCAGTCCGATGGTGTCGGCCTCCGTCTCCATGGCGTGGGATCGGTTGTGGTATTTCAGCAGCAGCCTTACGGTTTTGTCACTTTCCCAAATTTCATCGTCTCCGTTGCCCTTTTTGGCATCCTTGCGGGTGTTTCGGGTAAGAATTTCAAGGTTGTGCTTGCGGACGTAGTGCACAATCTCGTGTGCCAGCACGTAGGCAAGCTGCGATTCGTCCTGCAGCTGGGCAATCAGCCCCACATTGACGAAAATCATTCCCTGTCCGGTGCAGAATGCATTGACGGAAGATGACTTTACAGTGTAAAAGCGCAGTTGGGAGCGCAGTGCAGGCTCATCCTCCAGCAGCTTGTCGGCCACTTTCTCCACCATTTGGGTGATGGGGTCGCCGTACAGCACGCGGCCGCTGGCCATCATCTTGTTGATTTGGTAGGAACCGTACAGCACCCGGTCGCGGTTGGTCATTTTCCCCTTGTTGTACTCACGCACACGTTCCTTGTCCATGGCGTACAGTTCGCGCAGCGAGTTCTGTATGTCGGCCGGTACCGGTCCTGCTGATTCAATGCCTTGAAAGTGTTGCAGGTCGTATTTCTTTTGCGCCGTCGCCGTCCCGAAAAGCAGGAGCAGAATAATCCATATTGTGGCTCTTTTTTTCATGTTTTGTGATCTTTATTCTATTGTAATGACTTCCGTTTTAGAGTTTAAGTTCAGGAAGAAATGGCGCTTTCCGTTGTCAATGTTCAATGCGGACGGTGCCAGAAGGCATTTGTTGGAGGTTCCGCCAAGCACCTCCTTTTTCGCGTTGCCCTCTTTGTCTACGCTTACCATGACCAGTGATGCCTGGTTGACTCCTATCTTTAAGTTTTCCACAGGCTGCGGCCCATCCAGTGATGTGTCGGAGCGCCTGTTGGCGCTAAAGGCTACGCATGCCCTTCCGTTGTAGGCGAATAAATCTTGGTTTACAAATTGTTCGAAGGATGTGATGGTCGAACGTCTGATAACTTGTTTCCATGCGATTTTGCCGTCGTCACTTATGCCGAAAAACAGTATTCCGCTATGGATGAACTTGCCGTCGTAAATGACGGATGGGATATAATGGTATGCCAGCGCCATGACATCCGGAGCCGCGATTTTGCCTGCATAGGGCAGACGGTTGATGTATTCCTCGTTTTCGGCGTTCTTGCCTGACTTGAGGTTTAAAATGACATCAATGTCCTTTGACATGAACTTTTCCCTGTCAATCGCACATTCCTGCGTTTTGGTGTTGAATATCAGTGAATAGATGCCGTCATAAAGCGCAACGCGATCTTTCGGGTTCTTGTGGTCGCTTGCGTGGTATGTAAGTCCGCCGGCATAGATGCAGCCGTTTTTGTAGCCGACCAGATGCAAGTCGCCTATGTCGTCCGCGTCAATCCGCGCGAAATACTGCTCCTCGTTGTCTTCGGTGATGATGTGGAAATATAACCCCTCCTTGTCATTTACGCCAAGCAACACCAGCTCCGCATCCTCTGTGACCATAATGTCGATGATTCCGGTGTAGCTGACCTCCTTGCTCCAAATCAGTTCGAAATCGGATGAGTACAGGTTGGTGGTGCCATTCCCGTCATTATTGGGACTGTTGAGCACCACCCATGATTTGTCAGGTGAAACGGCTCTCATGTATCCCAAATACTCGTCCTCCTTTGTCCGCTCCAGATTGCTCTTGTCAAGGCTCACATGCAGGAGGTTCCCGTCGTTGTTCTGGATAACCAGCAGGTCAATGGTCTTTTCGTTTACAAATGCCGCTTCAAGTATGCAGTTTTTTCCGACATCCTTTAACTCTTTTTTTTGCAGCAGTGTGCCGTCCAGTTCCATCTTGAACACGGTCATGGGGCATCCGGTGCTGATGTTTGTATAGGTTGTGTGGTTGATAAGGCAGCCGTACAGATTGTCCTTGTCGGCGCCAATCGGTTGGAATGAGCGCGAATCCCTGAATGTTATGCTTTTTGATTCCGGGGCGGAGCTTGCGCGGGTCTGCTGCCCGAATGATGCCGAAGTGCACAGGCATAAAACTACCGTTACAAATGAAAAAATACGTTTCATGGTGTTATGCGTTTAAAATGGTTATTCCCAGGTGAAGCCGAAAGTGGCCACAAGGGATATGTTTTTGGTGCTGTTTGTCATTATGACAGGTTCGTTGTTGAAATATAACGTTCCGTGCTCTTTGCTGGCGTTGATAAGTTCCGTGACAAGGCTGCCTCTTACAAACCAGTGTTCTGTAAACAGGTATGTGGCTGAAAGTGTGATTGGGATGAAAAAACCGTTTGCGGTCCCTTTATATATGTCGCGCACATAAACGTTGTCCGTTTTTGTGTCCGTACCGTCAACTTTTTGGGTGATGCGGTTGCTGAGGTTAAGCATGTCGCTGAAACCTGCTTTCAGGCACACATTGAAGGATTCGCTGAAATTATAGCCGACAAACAGCTGTATTGATAGGTCAAGGGCTTTCCTCTGTATTGTCGTTTCATAGGTGTGGGCGTCCTGGAAAGTGTGGCTATGTTGGAATCCGACATAGTTGATGTTATAGTCTGTTCCGTAAATTATGTCGTTGTAATAGTCGAAGATACTGTAGTTCAATCCTACAGTTGGAGCTATTGGCGTTATCGACTGCTCTTTTGCCGTTATTTTCGAGGCATCATACGAGTATTGTGCCTTGCTGACAAAGGAACTTAATCCTGCATTGATTCCGATGGCTTTCGGACCGTTCCAGATGTTGATGTAGTATTGCGCATTGACCGGCATTGCGGAGCACATAATTGAAACCAGGACAAGCAGTGAGGCCGTCCGGCGCGTCTTGTTGGAAAAATTAGCTTTCATGTCCGTTTTGTTATTTCAGATATTGTTTCAAAGCGCAAAAATAATTGTTTTTCTGACATGAAATTGAATACCACCCCTGTTTTCCATTAAAAAAAATGATTGGGTGGGGTAATTTGTTTATTTACAGTGTGTTATAAAATAGGAAAAATGCAAAAAAATGTTTTTTCTTTGACCGCATTCCACTTTCCGATATACAAAATTCACTTTTTCCAAGAGCCGCTTCTCATGAATTCCGTTTTTTTTCCGCCGCAAGTGTCACAATAAAACTGGAATTGTGGCGTTAAAAACAATACATCATTTTATATTGTATCACGTTTGTCAGTTCATGGAAGCAAAGTTAACGAAAAAAGAGAAAATATCATTGGTCGATTTTCCGGAGGAGGTGGATGAACAGCGCGGTGTGAAAGTGTATGGCGAAACCTCCTACGAGAACCAGATGGCTGTGTTGAGCCATTTCCTGCACAATCACAGAAGGGAATTGGCCAAAGAGGAACAGTCCGAAATCATTGAGGCCGTTCGTGCTTTTTTGTCGAGAAAGGAAATCCGTCAGCAGACAGAGGTGGATGGAATGTCCGACGAGGAGGTGCTGATGGTGGCTGAAGATCCTGCACAGTACAGCCTTTTCACCGATTTTTACGATGTGCCGTTCCCCGCCCCCGCAAATCCGAAATTTACGTTCATAGATTTGTTCGCTGGAATTGGTGGAATCAGGATACCTTTTGATGAGTTGGGTTACCATTGCCTGTTCAGTAGTGAATGGGATGTAAAAGCTTGCCGGACATATTTTGCAAATTTTGGCACTGTACCCTTTGGTGATATTACAAAAATACCGGCTGAGCGTATCCCAAAACATGATGTGCTGTTGGCGGGATTTCCGTGTCAGGCATTTTCAATTATGGGCAAGATGCAGGGATTTGCAGATACAAGAGGCACGATGTTTTTTGAAATAGAACGCATTTTGAAACTTCATCGGACACCATATATTTTGTTGGAGAATGTCAAGCAACTGGTGGGTCATGATGGGGGACGTACATTCAAGGTCATACTTGAACGGCTGAATCAGTTGGGATATCATGTCAAGTGGAAGGTGATGAATGCCCTTGATTTCGGGTTGCCGCAGAAACGGGAACGTGTCATCATTGTGGGTTTTATGGATAAGGCCGATTGTGACGCCTTTTCGTTTGAAATTCCTCACATCCCATATAACCTTGCCGACATTCTTGAATCCGATGAGTGTGTTGACCCTGCACTTTTTGCCTCGGAACATATTATTGCCAAGCGGCGTGAGAAGACCGCGGGCAAACAGTTGTCATATCCGTCAATTTGGCATGAGAACAAAGCGGGTAACATCAGTGTGCTTGATTATTCTTGTGCCCTTCGGACGGGAGCCTCCTACAATTATCTGCTTGTCAATGGTGTACGTCGGCCAACATCACGTGAGTTACTTCGTTTGCAGGGTTTCCCGGAAAAATTTAGAATTGTTGTTTCTCATCAGGATATCCGTCGGCAGACGGGAAATTCAGTGGCCGTGCCGATGATTCGGATGGTGGCACAAAAAATAAATGAAATCATTAGTAACAAAAATGAATATGGAACACCCGAAATTAAGGGATGCGAAGAGGTTGCTTACGCATGAGCCGTACCCGTTAAATGAAATACCGGAGAGTGTCATTAAACACGTTGGCAAAAAGTTGATTTATATGCTTTGTGTCGGATATAAGGATCTGACAGGGGATGACTGGGGCAATGTCTTTGCTGAAGCTATCGGTGGTGAACACTTGCAGTCGCCAATTGGAATTGCTGACGTGGTTTTTGACAAGATGGCCTGGTCCATGAAAACTGTCAAAATACAAAATCCGCACCGAAATGAAGGCTCCGTCCGCTTGATCAGCGGACGTTGTTCCCCTGACTATTCCTATGGCATTACCGACCCTCACGAGGATATTGAAAAGACGGGCCGTGCCGTGTTGAACATCTGGAATGAGCGTGTGAATATTGCACAAGACCAATACAATCCTGTTCGTAACAGCATTCTCATTCGAAGCAACGATTTGCTGAGTTACTCGCTATTTGAGGAAGAAAACCACCGTTATGTGTCCAATCGATACCATTGGAAGGAAAACAAGAATGGAAACCTTATTGGTGTGGATATTGAAACCGGGGAAACACGTTTTACATGGCAGCCTCACGGCTCTCAGTTCACCATTCATACCAAACTGCCGTCCAATGCGATACGGTTTAGAATCAAACAACCACCGGTTTTGAATATGGAGGAGACACTGAAACAGATTAATTACGAAGACAATTGGGTGACAATATTATAACATAAAAATGGGGATGCCGTCAGGCGTCCCCATTTAAAATATCTTCAGGAATCCGGAATTAGCGTTTCGATTCCTCCACCGACTCCTTGATGAGCTGGAAAGTCGCCTCGATGTCGTGGTCCAGTCCGACGGAGAAGCGGATAAGCCCTTCGCTCATGCCCATCTCCTTCTGGATCTCCTCCGGCACTTCGGATGAGGTGGACTTGCCTGAATTGCTGAACAGGGTCTTGAAGTAGCCCAAGCTCACCGCAAGGTAGCCCACGCCCTTCTCCTGCATGATTTCCATAATCTTGCTGGCCGCATCGGCGGTGCCCATGTCGATGGAGATCATGCCGCCGTAGCCGTAGCCCTTGTTGCACATTTCATTGAACAGTGCATAGTCGGGATGCTCCGGCAGGCCGGGGTAGTTGTATTTGAAGCCGACCTCCTTGAAGCGTTTGGCCAGGTACATGGCGTTCTCGCCGTGCTTCTGCATACGGATGTGCAGGGTGTGGAGGTTCTTCAGTATGCTGGAGGAGCGCATCGGATCCAGCACCGGACCCAGCAGCATTGCGGTGCCGCTGTTCACGTCAATCAGCGAGTTGATGTATTCCGCCGAGCCGCAGATTGCGCCGGCCACGCAGTCGTTCTTTCCGTTGACGAACTTGGTCATGCTGTAGATCACCACGTCGGCTCCCAACTGGTAGGGGGAGAAGATCATCGGGGTGAAGGTGTTGTCGACCAAAAGCTTCGCACCGGCGGCATGGGCCATTTTGCTCAGTTCCGGCACGTTGGCGATACGCAGCAGCGGGTTGTTCATGGTCTCGGTGTACAAAACCTTTGTGTTGGGACGGATAGCCTTTTTCACGGCGTCCAGATCCTGCATGTTCACGAAGGTGCAGTCCACGTTGAACTTTTTCAGATAGTTGTTCAGGAAGGCGAAGGTTCCGCCGTAGGTGGTCATGCTGGCGACAATGTGGTCGCCGCTCTTCACCTCATGCAGCAGCGCGCAGGTGATGGCGGCCATGCCTGAACCGGTGCACCATGCGGACTCCGTGCCCTCCATGGCGGCCAAAGCCTGGCAGAGGGAGAGGTTGCTGGGGTTCCAATGGCGGGAATAGAGGAAGTAGCCTTCCGTCTCACCGTGGAATGTGTCGGTCATCAGATGTGCCTTCGGGAAGGTGAAGGTCGCGCTGTCGCTGATTGCGGGGTTCACGCCGCGGCAGGCGTCCCTGCCGTCAAGGCGCTGGATGTTGGTTGCGGGGTCAAAATTCTTCATAATGGATAACTGTGTTAATTATTATTTTAATGTATTTTAATTAGCGTTTAATTCAGTTGAACGGAATCCTTTTATGTTTATTGTCCGAAATTGTATTTTTTTCTTGAAAACTTTGCCGTCCGTATCCGGAAAACATGTACTTTTGCATTTTACAAAAGTAGATTATGGATTTCAAAAGTTTTCATAAGGAGCATCCCGTTTGGGCGGACATCATTCAGGCCGCACTTCTCTCAATCCTGCTGGTTGCAGTCATCATGCTGCTGCTGCGCTGGTTCACCCGGCATGGTAAGGAGTATGAGGTTCCGGACATGTGCGGAAAAAGCTTTGCGGAGGTTGAACAGTTCCAGCATGAGGGTAACCGCCATCATTTCAAGTTTTTAGTAAACGATTCTGTATTTGTGCCCGATGTGGATGGCGGTACGGTGATGAGCCAGGATCCCGCACCCGGGCAGCTGGTCAAGCGTGGCCGTAAGATCTATCTTTCCATCTCGACACTTAATCCGCCGCAGGTGGAGATGCCGAACCTGATAGACCTTTCGCTACGGCAGGCTGAGAATTTGTTGAAGACAAACGATTTGAGACTTGGGCAGGTTGTCTACAAACCCAGTCGCTATGTCAATGCGGTGCTGGAGCAGCGCTACAAGGGGCGGATTATCCGGCAGGGGACACGTCTGCCGTATAACTCGGAAATCACTCTTGTGGTCGGAAAAGAGTCCGTTCAGGAGGATGAAATGACCGATTGGCCCTGATCAGATTTTGCGGAAATTTTTGGCAAATCCTTCTAAATTTTTTAACCGGTGACGGTTGAAAAAGATGAAAAAGCGGACAAATTCGGTTGTTATTGATTCGTAATTTTCTGAAATACAGATAAATATTGCCAAGAAAAAATATTTGAAAAAAAAGTACCGTTGTATTTGAAACTGTTGTACATTTGCAGTCCGATTTCAAGGGCTCCTTGGGGTTGAAAACGATGCCACTGTAGCTCAGTTGGCCAGAGCAGCTGATTTGTAATCAGCGGGTCGGGGGTTCGAATCCCTCTAGTGGCTCAGGTTCTTTGATTTTAAAAGGCTGGGGGGGTACCAGAGCGGTCAAATGGGGCAGACTGTAAATCTGTTGGCTGAGCCTTCGGAGGTTCGAATCCTCCCCCCCCCACATCGAAAGACAAAGACCTGCGATAAAAGAATGTTTTTATTGCAGTTTTTTGTTTAAAAGCGGAAGTAGCTCATTTGGCAG
>DBYD01000060.1:38767-76978 GCA_002309855.1 Bacteroidales bacterium UBA1195 | reverse complement strand
AATGTTGCGGTGAGGCGGAGGAACTCACCTCGTGCCGTGTGGTTGCATCCACGCTTGAATATTCAGACATAAAGACAGGAGCGCATGTCCGCATCGAATGGAATCCGGTACGGGAGCTCTGCCTTTTGCATGAAGGGGAAGGATGGTTTGACGTGTTGGAAGCCAAAAACTCAAAAGTGAAGGTCGGAAACCGATTCCATTGCGAACGGTTCACCATCGGACAGCCATTGTATGTCGATCATCTGTCACAGGAGAACGAACCCCCTGTACTCTTTGTGATGGGGAGAAAGGGCGGTCTGACCAAAATCACCTTGGAGGAACCTTAACAGGCAAAATAAATCAGTTACCTCCTTTGACAGGAGGGAAAAATTTCCTTGTATGGTACAGGATAGAATCGGAGCATCCTGCCAGATACCAAGCGTTTAAACGGCCTGTTTCTTGAAGCAGGGATTTGTTTTTTTTCTGAATGGCAGTTTCCTGTTTCAGCCATTCCGGAGGACTATCATTCCGGTTATAGCGTGGTAATGACGAATTATCAAGTAATTTATCGTATCGTTTGCTATCTTCAATCAGTGGTGGGCAAACGGATTGGTATAAAAGTACGATATTGGTGTTTTCATCCATCAGATGAGCCAACAGATAATATAGGTATCGGGTAACATAACAGTAGTTGTTTCCTGTACTATATGCAGCTACCGAACGGGTATAAAACGCACCAGCAGCCATTTTTTTACTAAAGTCGTCAAACAGGCTGTCGGCGTAATGCTGTAACAGAACAACCGCCTGTTCCGGGCTTATGTCATGAGTCTTATGATTTTCAGGTGTGTGTTCAGGTGAGATTGCCAGCGTTTCAGAAGGGATGGGGACAATAGGGGGTGCGGAATTCTGTGGTGGCATGGCAACCGGATTCGGTCGTATTGGGCTATCCATTGTCTTTATGGCTGCAGAATCCTGTTGGGGCATGGTGACAGCCGTGACATCCGTCACTGACATCACGTCCGTAACATCCGTAACGTCCGATGGAAAATCGGTCTTTTCATCTGAATGCGTTTTCTTTACAATGATTCCAAAGCAGATTGCGATTATGGCAAGGAGTGTGATCAGAAGAGAAACTGTCGCAAGCAGCCTGTTCCGGTGAAGGGCCAGGATGACTTGTCCCACATCACAGCACCTTTCTTTCGGGTCGGTTTTGGTGCAGCGTCGGGAGATACACCGGTAGCGGTGAGGGAAAATCTGGCGCAGCAATATGCCGAATGCATAGATGTCCGTACGGCAGTCAATAAGTGCACCTGGGTGCATCTGTTCCGGGGCAGCGTAACCTTTTGTATAGGCCGGTTCCTTGAGAATCGCGTCATCATCCGCATCGGCAAGCCCAAAATCAATTATTTTGACATTGTCCCCATTTCTGGTGACAAGTATGTTGGAGGGCTTGAGGTCACGGTGGACAATCTGCAGGGCATGGTAGTATCGCATGGCATCCAGCAGTTGTGAGACCACTTTCTTGCGTAAGGTCATGGAGGGCTTCTCCTCCAGAAATGCGGACAGTGTTCGTCCGTCCACATATTCCATGACAATACAGGAACCTGCAACCGGGTCTTTCTCAATGCCAATGGTATGGGCGATGTTGGGGTGCTCCATCTTCACGGCCGAAGCATATTCCTTCTCCAGCATGGCCATGTACAAGGGGTTGGCGGCATACTGTGGTTTGAGGCTTTTCAGCACATACCATTTCCCATGGCGTTGCGCCCGGAAAAGGCGGCAATACCCTTTGGAAGGGAGCTCCTCATAATTGGAAAAGTCCTTTGCGGCGTTAAAGTCCAGCGGTTGGGGCTGACCTGATGTGTATGATGTCTCTTCGTCTTTCATAGCGTTAAAAATTTGATTATAACGCAACCTGCTTCACTATTATTATTCGGTTATGACAATTTCTAATCTGAAAAGGACTGAAAAAGGACTGAAAAGTGTTGATGCAACGTGTATATTTTTGCAAACCGGAAACAATAGTTTAAATATTATATTAACCATCACAAAAAGAAAGGAGTGTCATATGGAGAAAAATAATTTTGAGATTATGTCAGGGTATGTGTATCCGTATCCGTTTTTTGTTTACTTTTGCATCGTCAAACATCTTTAGTCCACGATGGGACAGCGGGTGGGTGACGATTATAAAAAAGGCGTTGAGTCAACGTCTTATCTGCGGCTTGTAGAATCTCGCAAATTCATTATCTACCGCACGGTAAGGCAATGGCCAATGTCCATGGGTTTGTATATTTTCGGTTCTGACGCATTGAATGTGTCCAACCAAACGGATTATTTCATTATTCCGTTTCCAATATACATACAGCGTGGGCTTCGGCATTGCTTATCCTCGGTAGATGGGCGATGCGAGAGCCTTACAAGCGGGATGAGCGATGAGTTCAGATTCCCGCGCTTTTTATTTTCTGTTTTTATGGTTAATGCCGGGTTGGGAATCCTTGGCGACAGAAAATGCGATGAATGGGCATTGGTGTAAAATAGGATACCTGAGAAAGCGCACATGGTTCATGCTGACACTTGGACTGCTGCTGCCACTTGCTGGCAGCGCCCAGTGGTCAAAGGGCGCTGCAGGCGTGCTGCGGTACCATTGCGCCGGCTGCACCGACATCCACGACCTTACAGTTTCGCGCAGCACCATCTCCATGCCGGACATCGTTTGGGGTGACATCACCCTCCGTGATTCCATCGGCCAAATTGTCGCGGAGTTGAAGGGGGTGCGCTTCAACGGCAGTGCGGACACCGCCCGGGTGGACAGCCTGTACCGCTTCATCACCCGCCGTAACGGTTATGTGCAGATGCTGCTCTACCAGCCCATGGAATGGTCACCGGGGCAGTATGAGAGTTTCACCTATGAAATCCCGACGGTACGGAGGGAGAGGGAGGAAAGGAGACATTATTATTAATTTATTATTTATAAAATTCAATATTATGGGACTGATAAATAACATTAAAGATGCTTTTAGCAAGGCTGAATTCACGGTTGCGCCGAATAAGAAACTGAAAACCATTTCCGCCGACTTTTTCAAGGCTTTTGACCTACATTTGGCCTTTTATAAAGGTCAAAAACTTGCAGACCCCGAAATGACACTTGCAGCTCTTAACAGCCGTACCTCCAAAGAGGTTATGACCAAAGCAAATGGCTTGAAAATCAAGGGTTCAATGAAAGTGGGTGATGCCGAGAAACTCTTTGACCAAAATTTTGGCGTAACAGTTCAAATAAAGGACAAAGAGGGCAAGGCTTGTGTACCTAACAATATTACCATTGGCCAAGCGGCGAGAGGAGAGTACAAATAAAATAATATGTAATATGGCAACAACTACCACAAAAAAAGCCACAACGGCAAAGAAAACCACAACGGAAAAAAATACAGCAAAAAAGGCCTCTACAAAACCTGCGATAAAAAAAACTGCTACAGTGACCGTAAAAAAGACTGCTCCAGCCGTTAAAAGCACCGAAATTTCGGTGAATGGCAACAAAAAAGTTGGGACATTGATGAAGGAATTTAATAAAAAGTTCCCTTATCTACGCCTGAAGATTTGTTACAGTTATGCCCGTCAGGCCGTGGCAAAGGGAGAAAGTATCACTGGCATTGACGTTGATAAAACACTTGCTTCGGTACGCCGTGCGGATTCCGGCGGAGACATCTCCATAAGTGGCAACAAAAAGATTAAATCGCTTGAAAAAGAATTTGACACTGTTTTTGGCCTCTATGTTCAAGTATGCCATACAGCAAAGGATGGACATCGATACTACACCAGTGGCTATGCTGACGAAATGACACTAGCAGCCTTCAATAAGCAGTGCGAATCTGACGGATGTAAAAAGGGTGTTTGGAAATGAGTAATACGTTGGTGGAACTGGCAAAAGACGATATACAGCAGTACCTCAATCGTAAAGATGGGGAACTTCTCTTTAACGAGCGCGACCTTCAGATGCATTTGGCAACATACCTGATTGCCACATGTAACTATAATGACGTGGATGTGGAATACTATGTGCCATACAAGGAATTGAACGGATATATTTGGAAGAAAGAGTTGAAATTGGATATACTGCTTCGCAAGGGCAAAGAGTTCCTTCCAGTGGAACTGAAGTACAAGACTAAGAAACATAGCAAACAACTTGTCCGCTTCAATGAACATTTGAAACATAAAACTGATGTACTGAAAAACCAAGGAGCGAAGAATTTCGGCATGTACGACTTTTGGAAGGATGTGCGCCGTTTGGAGTTGATATGTCACCGCTTTACTGCCGTAAGGAACGGGTTGGCGGTATTTGTCACTAACGATAATCTGTACCTCAGTCCTTGTCGTGAGTCTTCAAATAACTGCATGTTTTCAATGGAGGAAGGTGTTCACGGAACTGTAAAACATTGGCAACACCCAGAAAGTAAATGTGCTCAATCCCATCCAAACTTCAATCTCGAACATGAATATAATATCGATTGGAAACATTTTTTTTACGATAACATTGAATTCCATTACTGTATTGTAACAATTTGAATAACAAATTTATGAAATTGAGTGCACATCATCAATGGAAATAATCTTTTAATATTAACAACTAAATCATTTCAATTATGGCAGAATTCAAATTAGATGGCCGTATGAAGGTCAAAAGTCTGAAGGAAAACTTCAACAAATGTTTTGGAGCAACGTTACGGGTATACACCACTTCCGCTTGCAAACAGTTTGCTGATGACAACGCAACCCTGGCAAGTATCCGTGCAGAAGGTTGCAAAGGTGGGGAACTGACTGTAGGAGGAAACCTTCGTGTTGGAAATTTCGAGGACAAAATCAAGGAACTTTACGGTATCGGTGTTCAGGTTGCAAACAAGGACAATTCCAAATTGGCTGACAACAGCATCACACTTGTTGCAGCTGGCAAATAATCATTGGACTTTCATTCAGCAGTGGCGGTAGGACTAATCCGCCACTGCATTAGTTGAAAAAAAACATCATGAGTGTAGAATATTATCGCAAACGCCTTATTGACCTCCGGTCTCAGATGATTAAGGAGCGTGAAGCAAAAAAGAGAGATAACGAGCATTATTCCAGTCTGATTAAGGGTGCTTCATCACCGTCAAGCAAAGCAAGCTACCGCAAGTCGAAAATCGACCATGCTGCTAGTCACGACAGACGCATTGAGAGTCTGAAACGTGAAATAGAAAATGTAAGGAAGAGTCTTGCTCGTGAACGTGAAAAGGCAAAAAAGAAATAGCTGTTTTCCAGTCAAAATAACAATTGAAAACACATGGGAATACTCGACAACATTGCAAATATTGGGAAAAGTGTCATCGAACAGATACAAAATCCGGAAGAGAAAAAGGGCTCCTTAACGGGTATGGTGCTTCTTGAGGATGGTTCAAAGGTAAATAAAAAGGACCTGCCATACGGTTCTGTCTATATCAATGAAGAGGGACAAAAGGTTTATAAACTCATAAAGCAACCAGTTGCAATTGAGAGCAATGCTCAAATGCAACAATGGTTGGGCCAGTTGGAGACAGTGGCGCCTCCGGCCATTTCGGTAGCGCTGCGATGCCAGATGGAGACGTTAAACGCTGTCTTCAATGCCTCCCTTGCCGGAATGGCCATTGACAATATGCTTTTCGGATTGCAAAAATCCCTGCAGCTGACCAGTGATGAGGCGCAACGTACAAACCTGCGCGACAATTTCTGTATGATGATTCAGAATTTCGTTTTTATCAACGAAGCGAAACTGTTATACGCATCGGAGGAAAATCGTATGGAAGCGGCCCAGTTGTTGGGGCAGGCCGGAGCCAAGATGATGTCATGTGCCGTGAATATGGGTATGGAATGCATCAGGACTGTCCAAATGGGTGCTGTGGTTTTGACGGCTGCAATGGAGGGAAAGGCTGCTGCACGTATAATGGCAAAAAAGATTACAACTTCTGATGTGCCTCCCGTTGTAAGGAACCCATTTGAAGGGAAAGAGGCCGAAAAAATGCTCGGTGATTTGGCGAAATCACTGGCAAAGAAAAAGATATATGAAGAGAAGCAGGCTGAGTTCGATAAAATGATGAACAATCTTTTTCCGATGTTTGACCGCTATTATGATATCATAGGCCCTTCAATACTTGTAAACGGTCTGTTGGAACGTTATTGCAACAAAATTACAGAAAAGTTTGAGATAAGGAAATATTCCGGAATACTTTCACGCATAACGAGTTTCCAGCCTCCAAGAAAATTTCTCGCCAAGACACCACCCACTGATTATGATTATGTACGGGCACTTGAAATAGAGTTGAATGCCGAGGCCGTGTCGGCGAAAAAGGCGCTCCAATTAAAACGTAATGAATTGGAAGAATATAAGTCGGAGTTGAAAAGTATCGCATTGAACCCGTTCAAAAGTGACCGGCGTGAAGAGTTGAAACAGCGGATTTCCGAACAGGAAAGAGCCATTAAGATGCAGCGTGATACGGCAGAGATTGCTGAAACCACACGCTACAAACTGGAGCAAATACTGCAACCGATAAAGGATGAAGTGGCCTCTTTTCGTGCCGGTCTGATGCGTGTTGTAGATAAATATGATGTGAATAAAACAAAATAATTATGGCGATATTCCTTTGGCTATTTCAGTTTATCAGTCCGATAGCGCTTATCTTTGGGGGCTTTTATCTTGTAGAGGATCCAAATCCCCTTGCTTTGGTGTTGGGTGCGGTAGCCGCTATAATCGGCCTTATTGTAGGTATTGTCGGTTGGGGCGATCTTGTGCCGCCGCGATGGTTTTGGATAAAGAGCAGTGTGGATTTGGCTGGCAGCCGCATCATGACTGCTATCGGTTATGCCGTGCAATTCTTTTTCCTTGTTCTGGCTATTTTTGCGTTGATAGAACTGGCTTAATTTTTCTCAATTTGTTCCACCACCTCCTCCGCCTTCATCTCCATCCGCGAGAAGGCAAACCATTTCTTACCAAGGTCTTTCAGCGAGGCGCCGATGTGATAGACTGTGCTGTCAATGCAGAGGAAGCGGTCGTGGACTTTATCAAACGCCTTTATTTCAATTGGGCGGTATTGCGCGTTATGCTTTGCGATGTCCAATTCCAATTGTGCTGAAACGGCTTTTGTGAAGATGGTTGCGGAAACATTCTCCACGCGCTTGTCCAGCATGGTCAATACGGTGTCGTCCACGTAATTGTCGAACAGCACGATGCGTTCCTTCGCGGAGCGTACAAGGTCGCTCACGAATGAGTATGCGTCAAAGATTTGTCCGTCATAAAAGATGCCTTCAACCGGCGGCAACGCTGTGCGGACGAAGAAGTCCATCTGATTTTGTAAATTGTGTATCTGTTCACTATGCTCCTGCAGTTGCAGGTCAATACGATGCTCCAGATGCAGTAGTTGCTGATTGACGCTATATCCACGTAACAAATATTCTTTCAGCACGGCATTAGCCCATTTGCGAAACAGGACACCTCGTCGGGACTTTACCCTGAATCCAACTGAAATGATGACATCGAGATTGTAGTATTCGACTTGGTATGTTTTACCGTCTGCGGCAGTTGTCGCAAAATTTGCGACAACTGGAATACCGTCCAATTCTTCCGCCAACGCATTGTTGACATGTTTGCCGATAGTTTTGACATCACGGTCAAAAAGAACAGCCATTTGCTGACGGTTAAGCCAAACTGTCTCACCGTTTAGATGGACTTCAAGTTTCACATCAGCATCCGGTTGGTAAATGACGATTTCGCTGTTGTTGCCTATTGGCATAAGGGTAGTGTCTTCCATGTTATTTCATTTTTTAAGTTCCGAAAACGGAATTTTGTTATTCAAATATAACGAGCCTTTGATGCAATTATTTTGTATCAAAAGAAGAAAAAAGCCCTTCCGCATTCATCTCCATTCGCGATAAGGCGAAGCATTTTTTGTTAAAACTTGCCAACTGCCACAATGAAAACTTGCCAACTGCCACAATGAAAACTTGCCAACTGCCACAATGAAAACCTGCCAACTGCCACAATGGAAAATTGTTTATTATTATCTTTCAATAAAATAACGTTTTTTTTCTTAGCAGGGAGAGTTTGTATCCTTTTTTTTGCCTACCTTTGCATTTGGAAAATAATGGTAATTATTTGTAAAAAAACAATTATGAAAAAGTTATTTGTGTTTGCGCTGTTTTTTGCGGTCATGGCGTCGGCAAGTGCCCAGCAGCCTGTCTCCAAGGTTACCGTTTCTGACGAGGATATTGTATATACTATTGATAATGAGTTAGGCTATCAGAAAGAGGCAAGTTTTCCTGGAGGTGAGAAGGCAATGTTAAAATTCATAAACAAGAATGTCGTTTATCCGCGCACCGCAATGGATAATGGTATATCAGGCACTGTCATTGTGGGTTTTGTTGTTGAAAAAAGCGGTGAGATAACCAACGTTGAGGTGGTTGGCAAAGTTTCCAAGGAGTTGGATGAGGAGGCTGTGCGTGTGGTTATGAAGATGCCGAAATGGAAACCAGGAACCGTTGAGGGTGAACCAGTCCGTAGCTACCAGCGTCTGCCCATCCATTTTCAGGTGATGTAGGTTATTGGAGCATGTTTACTGCTATCAGGTGCGCTCCTTTGATGTCGGGTGTGTGACCTTTGGGGAAGAATCCATAGACGCAGGAGCCGCTGCCGGTCATGGAGGCGAAGAGCGCCCCTTCGTGGTACAGCCGCTCCTTGCAGGCGCGGATGGCCGGGTGTTGTGGGAATACGCTGTCCTCAAACTGATTGTGGATAATATTTCTCCATGATTCCATCGGCTGCAGTACCGCCTGTCGCAAATCGACAGGGGCGGGGGCAGGCGTGATGTTGCGGTAGGCCTCGGCGGTAGAGACCGCATCGTCCGGTTTAAGCAGCAGCATATTGTAGCCGCCCAAATCCAAAGGAGGCAGCGGTTCCAGCAGCTCCCCGCGTCCGGTTGCGAAAGCGGGACGGTTGGTGATGAAGAATGGGCAGTCGCTGCCTAACCGTGCGGCGTAGGAGGCCAGTTGCGCGTCAGAGAGTTCCAACTGAAAAAGACTGTTTATCAGAATGAGCGATTCGGCGGCATCGGACGATCCGCCGCCAAGACCCGCGCCGAAGGGGATGCGCTTGTGCAGCCTGATGCGTATGTTGCCGATTTGCGGAAAATCCTGTTGCAGCATCCGGTACGCCTTTACACACAGGTTGCCTTCCGTGCCGCTGTCAAGCTGGATGCCCTCCTGCCGGAAGGAGAAGTCTTCGGCAGGCTCCATCTCCAGTTCGTCGCAGAGTGGTATGGGAAGGAATACGGTCTCCAGGTTGTGGTAGCCGTCCGGACGTTTCCCGGTGACATAGAGTCCGAGGTTGATTTTGCAGTTCGGTTTGCGGATCATGGCGGTTCTGTTTTCTTGCTAGGATGGAAGCTCTATTCGAGCATCCAGTCCTTCAGGTTCAAATCTTCGTTTTCGATTATGGAGATATAGTTGCGGTAGCGTGAGGGGGCGATATCCCCGCGTTCCACCGCCTCCTTGACGGCACAGCCGGGTTCGTGTGTATGTGTGCAGTTGCTGAAGCGGCATTGGTCAAGCAGAGCCAGCATCTCAGGGAAATAGTGCCCAACCTCCTCCTTCTCATATTGGATAAGCCCGAACTCCTTGATGCCGGGCGTGTCGATGATGTCGCCACCGAAGGCTAACGGGAACATCTCGGCGAAGGTGGTGGTGTGCCTGCCCTTTTCGTAGCTGTCCGAAATCGGGCTGGTCTTCAGTTCCAGCCCCGGGCTGATGGCGTTTATGAGGGTGGATTTTCCCACGCCGGACTGTCCGCCCATCAGCGAAACATTGCCCCTCATGCAGCTTTTCAGCTCCTCCAGCCCCTCGCCGGTGATGGCGGAGACGGAGAGGCAGCGGTATCCTATTTTCCGGTATATCTCCTGCAGCCTTGCAGCCTCCTGCCGGTTGGTTTCGTCATAAAGGTCGGTTTTGTTGAAGACTAACGTGCTGTCGATGCGGAAGGCCTCCGCTGCGGTCAGGAAGCGGTCGATGAAGCCGATGGGGGTGCGTGGCCTGCAGGGGCAGACAATCAGGAAGAGGCGGTCGATGTTGGCGGCCAGCACATGGGTTATTTTCGAGAGATTGATGGATTTGCGGGAGATGAAGTTCTTCCGTGGCTCTATTTCCGTGATGCTGCCGTAACCCTGGCCGCTGTCAGGCAGGAACAGCACATGGTCGCCCACCGCGATGGGGTTGGTCGATTTGATGCCGCGCAGGCGGAACTGCCCGCGAAGCTTGCACATCACCTGCCTGCCGTCCGCTGTGCGGACGGTGTATTCGTTGCCGGTGGATTTGAGTACGGTGCCTTTTACCTTTTCCATATCTGCCATAACGCAGGGGATGGCGGATTATTGCCTTATGCGTGGAAAAAACTGCATGACCGTGCCCTATAATTCCGGCGTGTGAAAATACTGCCAGACGCTATTGCCCTTGGCGGGGCCGATGGCCTCTTCCAGCGCGGAAAGCTCCGCCTTCTTCACCCCGTTGACCGAATGGAAGGTGCGCAGCAGCTTGTCGGCGGTCTCCTTGCCGATGCCCTGGATGACGGTCAGTTCGGTATTGACCAGCCCTTTCCCGTGCAGTTTGCGGTAACGTGTGATGCCGAAGCGGTGCGCTTCGTCGCGGAGGTGCTGCAGCACGCGCTGCGTCTCGGATTTCTTATCGACACAGAGCGGCACGGGGTCGTTGGGACGGTATATGTCCTCTAACCGCTCCGCCAACCCCAGCAGGCTGACCTTGTCGGCGATGCCCATGGCTGTCAGCGCTTCCATGGCCGCTGAAATCTGCCCCTTGCCACCATCCACCAGAATCAGGTCGGGCAGCGGCTTGCCCTCCTCCTGCAGCCGAGTGTAGCGGCGGGTCAGCACCTCCTTCATGGTGGCGTAGTCGTCCGCCTGATGGACAGTTTTGATGTTGAAGATCCGGTATTCTTTTTTTGAGGGCTTGCCGTTTCGGAAACAGACCATCGCGCCGACGGCGTACTGGCCCAGCAGGTTGGAATTGTCGAAACATTCGATGTGGTGCGGCTCCTTGGGCAGCATCAGTTCCTTCTTCATCTCCTGCATCAGCCGGCTGCCGGTGCGTCCCGATTCAAGCAGCTCCTGCCGGTTGTGCCGGTCCTGCATGAAGGCGAGTGCGTTGCGCTGTGCCAGCTGCAGCAGCTGGAATTTGTCACCCGCCTTGGGCACCAGTGTCTTCGCTTCGTTGAAACCTGTCTGTACAGGGAACGGAAGCAGAATCTCCTTAGTGTGGTCGTCCGCACGGGTGCGCAGCTCGACGACCGCCATCGCCAGCAGATCCTCCTTGCGCTCCTCGATGCGTTTGCGCACCTCCAGGTTCTGTGTCTGGATTATTGCGCCGTTCATAACCTTGAAGTAGCTGACAAATGCGCTCTCCCCATCTTCCGTAAAGCCGAATACGGTGGTGTCGTGGATGTTTGGGTTCACCACGGTCGATTTTGCCTGATAATGCTCCAGCAGCTCTATCTTCTGCTTTGTCTCCTGTGCCTTTTCAAACTCCCAGTCTGCGGCGAGCCGCATCATCTCCGCCCGCATCTCCTTCAGCACCGTGCGGGTGTCCCCCTCGATAATCCGTACCGCGTGGCGGACATTCTCCCTGTATTCCTCCTCTGTCTGCCACCCCTTGCAGGGAGCCTTGCATTTTTTTATATGGTAGTCCAGGCAGGGGCGGAACTTCCCTTTGGCAATGTTTTCTTCGGTCAGGGAGAGCGTGCAGGAGCGGAAGGGGTATAGCCCGCGCAGGATTTCCAGCAGCAGGTTCATCGTCCTGACGGAGGAGTAGGGGCCGAAGTAGCGTGAGCCGTCATTCAGCCGCTTCCGTGTGGGAAAAATACGTGGGAACGGCTCGTTCTTCACACAAATCCACGGGTAGGTCTTGTCATCCTTGAGCATGATGTTGTACCGTGGCTTGTATTTCTTTATCAGGTTGTTCTCTAACAGCAGGGCATCGTATTCGCTGTCGGTGACGGTGAAGCGTATGTCGCGTATCTTGCTGACCAGCAGGCGTGTCTTAGGGCTGTCCTGCACCTTGTTGAAATAGGAGCCGACACGCCGTTTGAGGTTCTTGGCCTTCCCCACATATATTATCTGCCCCTCCTCGTTGTAGTAGCGATATACCCCGCTCTTTTCCGGCAGGTTCTTCAAAAACAGCTGGCGTTCCTCTTCGTTCATGGCGGTGTCAGTTGGTTGTTGCGCATACGTCCGCTGTAGGACTGCAGGATGCCCTGCAGCTGTCGGAGCGCGGTGTCCTGTTCCGGACGGTTTTCCTCTTTAAGGTTGTGTTTGAGCATCCTGTCATTTTCAAGAAGGTAGAATCCGACCACATTCTCCCCGTCGTACTGCAGCAGGGTGCGACGGTAGAAAAGCTGATATACGCCGGAATGGCGGTTGAATGCCACGGGGATATGCTTCGGTTCGAATATGTTCTGTCCGAAGCAGCACATCGGCCTCTGTAGGGCAAGGTAGGCAAAGAGGCTCGGCATCAGGTCGGTCTGCTGCATAAAGTCCTGATTGTAGAAGGCGGTGTCCGCCGCAGGGTGGTAGAAGAGTATGGGGATGAGGAAGTTTCCGTATGGGTTGCGTGTGAAGGCGTCGCTGCCTTCGTAGGCATGGTCGGCGGTGATGATGAAAAGGGTGCTGTCGTACCACGGCTCCTGCGACAATTGCCGGAAAAACTCCTGCAGGGCGAAATCGGTGTAGCCGCTTACAGTGTGCATGGGGTGGCTGCCCTTGCGGAAGGTCCTCCCATCCGCATCGTCCGGCACTTTGAACGGGTGGTGCGAACTGAGTGTCATTACAGTGGCGAAAAAGGGCTGCCGCATCTCGTGCAGCTTGCCGGCCATGAAGCGCAGGAAACTGCGGTCGGGGATGCCCCAGCTGCCGTCGTGATCCTCCGGATTCGGATATTGGTCCAGACCGAAATAGTCCTGGTAGCCGATGGCGTGGCAGAAGCTCTCAAAATTCATGCTGCCGTTCTCCGCCCCATGGAAAAAGCAGGTGCGGAAGCCGCTGCGGCGCAGAAGCTCCACCGGGCTGCATATCTTGTTCTGGACAAACGGCGTTTCGATGTAGGCGTGCTCCATCAGGGTGGGGATGCCGCATACAATTGCCGGGATTCCCTCCATGGTGCGACGTCCGTTGGCGATGCCGTTGAATGCCCAGGAGCGGGCGGCGATTCTGTCAAGGAAGGGGCAGTACTGCGGGCAGTCCGGCTCGTCCGGATGGTAGAATGTAAGCAATTCTTGGGAAATTCCCTCCAATACGATCAGAACCACATTTTTGACCGGCGGATGTGCGGTCGCGGGCGGTGCGTATGCGGTGTGCAGCGGCGAATAGCACTGCTCCGCCGCGTCAAGGTCGGGAAACCAGTTGAAAGGCGGGATGGTCTCCTTGCCGATGGTGCGCAGCAGTGTGAAGGGGCTGTTCAGCACCAGCGGCATGTATTGCGGGGTCGCATATTCCCCAGCACTTACCACGGCAACCGGACGCAGCTGCCAGCCTCCGCGCATCATGGTGAGCGCAATCAGCAGTGCGGCGGCATATCCGCCTGTCCGCAGAGCGGCCTTTTTCAGCCTGAACCCGGTTTCCGGTTCAGCCTTCTCCGAATAGCGGCGGAGCCGCATCGCGCACCACGCCAGCAGCGCGGTCATGGCCGCCCATAGGATGGCAAGCCACCAGAACTGTTTCAGAAATAAAGGCAACAACAGCCGGAAATCGAAACCGGCATGGCCGAGGTAACTGAAGATGTCGGCGGTAAGCCGTTTGGAGACGTATGGGAAGTATGCTGTGTCGATGCAGTTGGCGAGCAGCGCGACGCTGTTGGCCGCCACGAAGAAAATGTTGCAGCCAATCTGCCAGCCTTTCCGCTGGAAAAGGGGGAAGGGCAGAAGAAGCAGTACTATCCATGGCAGGTTAATGTATGCGATGGCTGAGAAGTCGAAGCGCATTCCCGCCAGAAAATGTGAAAATTCCGCTTCCGGAAAATGGGTGAGGTTGCAGCCAAGGAAAATCAGGCGCGTCAGGCTGTACAGCAGGACAAGCAGGCCGATTTTGGCGGCTGTGCCGGCCAAAGTGCGTCCGTAGCGGCTCATGGTTGTGCTTTTGGTGCCGGCTGACGTTTGGCGGGCTTGTAGAAGATCTGCGTTTTCCGTTCATAGGCAGGGTATTCCCTGTCGGGGTTCCGCCCAATCACGTCCGGTCTGAAATACCATTTCCCGTTCTGTTGGATAAAGGCATCGTTCAGGCTCGATTCACCCACATAATATTGGGGCAGTTTCTGCAGATATTCGTCCATCGGGACCAGCCGGTCGAAGATGATCATCTGGACCTGTAGCGTGTCCGGACCGGTGGCTTCGTTTTTTTTGTTTTTGCCTTTTTTTTGTTTTTTCTCACGCTTTTGGGTGATGGACTGCTTTTCGTAGGCAAGGTTCAGCCGTCCGACCGGCGCGAACTGGAAAATTACGCGAGTTGTCCGCTTGGCATAGTTCCGGAAGATGTTGGCGCCGAACACCGGCTTGTCGTGATGGATGGTAAGCACTTCTATCACCTTATATTGTGAAAAGAGATTGCCTCCGTTCCAACCCAGCAGGGTGTAGTAGGTCTTGTCATCGTCCTTGGTCTGGATAATCTGGGTGTAGAGGGCTCCGAACCACGTTTCCGAGGTGAGCACCTGCGTGGTGGGGTTGATGATCCTCTGCCAGCAGTCGGTCAGCGGATACACAACATAGTGCCCCTCCTCGCTGCTGTAGGCCTGTACAAAGCCGAAATGCTCATGGGTGCCGCTCTCCGCAATCAGGAACCATGTGACCACGCGCACCTTCTTGTCAGGCGAGGTCAGTATGGAGATGGTTTTGACGGAGTCGAAGCCGTAGTTGATGGAGTTGCGCAGTTTGAGGGCATCCTCCACACGCTTGAGCAGCTTTTCGTTCTTCTGGTAGCGGATTACGGCGTTCCGTTCGTTCAGGATTTCATGGTGCAGGTGGATGATGGAATCCTCAAAGGCACGGAAAATTTCTTTCCGCTGCCCGTATAAAGGATTGCCAATCAAAAGGAAACCGATAAAACCCAAAAGCAATTTCCGCATAATTCCCTATGAAAATTCCAAAATGCAAAGGTAATCAAAATCCGGAAGGGATTCCCCGCTTTGTAGAGAAAAAAAATTTTTAAAAAAAATGGCGGATAAAAGAAAAAAATGATTATTTTTGCAGAGTGTTTCATGTTGATGCCCATGATGGGCGGAAAACGTGTGGTACGCTTTTTTAAAAGCAATTGGAACAATGTTTTATAAAAATTAGTATTATAACAATAATTTAATTCTAGTCAACATGAAAAAACGTCTATTTTGTTTCGTGACGGCGATTATCACCTTCTTTGGTGTTGCCAATGCCCAGAAAACCGTGACTATCGGAACGGGTACTGATTCTTCGGTCACCTGTCCGGTGAACACAGTTTACGGATACTCCTTTGTGGAGGAACTGTATCTTGACTCAGAACTCAACATGCCGGTGGGTTCCATCATCACCAGCCTCTCCTTCTACTATGTGCATAAGTCCGGTGACACCATCGGGTTGGACCGTAAAGTGACAGTATATCTGCAAAACACCAAGAAAAGTTTCTTTGATGAGAAGGATTACCTGACCGTCAACAGACGTGACATGGTGTATGGCGGCCGGTTGAGCGCCAATGCCTCCGGTTGGGTGACACTGCAGCTGGATATGCCGTTCGTATATACGGGAGGCAACCTTTTGCTCGCCATAAATGACAGCACCGGCACCAGACCAGGACATATGTTCCTCAGCCATACCGCCGCTGAAAAAAGGAGATATGTTTTCTGCTGGAATGTCCGTCCGTTTAATGTTGACAGTTTGGACAAATATAATTCTTCAAAGACTTCCGCCAACGACCGCGCCAACATCCGTATCGGCTATATGGATACCGTTTTCCGTTCGCTCTCCATTGGAAATGATTCGGAGGCCATCGCTGTCGCTCCGGTGAACACCATTTACAAATACTCCATTGTGGAGACCATTTACCTTGGTTCCGAACTCAATCTCCCTGCCGGATCCTCCATCAACAGTCTCTCCTATTTCCATGTGCGGCAATCTTCTGCTGACAGCACTATCCTGAACCGCGATGTGGTGGTTTATATGACCAATACCGAAAAGAGCTGTTTCAGTTCCACTTCCGAATACATTACCCCCACTGTAAGTGATCAGGTGTACAGTGGGAAACTGACCGCTGACAAATCCGGTTGGATCACACTCCAATTGGACAGCATTTTCATTTATTCCGGAGGTAACATCATGATTGCCTTTGATGACAATACCGGGGCTTCAGGAGGACAGCACCTCTGTTTCCTGGGCCATACCACCGACACCACCTTGCGGCTTGCTTTCTGCAATAATTCGGAAAACCCGGACATCGACACGCCTGACGTTTACTACGGCAAAAAAGTTATTGGCAAGGAGCGTCCGAATATCCGCATAGGTTTCAGTCCTGCAGCAACCGTCGCCACACTTCCCTACAGCTCTGATTTTACCGACACTGCCGATAATGACAATTGGATCATCAAGAACATGAAGGATGCCGGGTTGTCCGCATGGCGCTTCTTTGGCGGGAAACTGTTCACTAACGGACACAATCCGGATTACAACTCTGTCACGGTTTTGGCGGAACGTCTCTTCGATCCGGGCTACAGTGACAGTATCGCTGTCAGTTTCGATTGCTATGTGAACACGGAAGACTTTGATTCCGTATCCGTAAACGATTATTTTGCCGCATACCTTGTTCCTTCCGACTCCAATTGGCAACCCAATGAAGGTATGGCAGACTCTGCTGTCAGCTACATCGGGGGCGCAGGTGTTTACGATTTCCCATATATTCTGCATTTCGGGATGCCCGCCTCATTGGACAACACAAAGATAGCGTTTGCTAACGGCAAATTGTCCGCGACTGTCGCCAATCCGACTCCCGGGAAGAACCTCCGTTTGGTGTTTGTCTGGCGGAACAACGGGCAGGATGGAACCGGTGAAGGGGTAATCATCAGAAATCTGTCCATAACAGGCATCAAGCTGCCGATAGAATATGTCCCGAACTCCACTGCCCAGTGGTATGGATATGCAACAGGGGACGTTCCTGAGAATTTCAAGGGAAGGTTTGTCTCATTCAGTATGCGGGATTTGAAAAAAGTGACTGTTGCCACGGATAATGTTGTGGAGGATAATATTGCCGCCACATTTGCCGATGATAAGGTGTGGTATTTCACCAACACCAGCCCGATCAAGGTTGGTAATGCCTATGTGGACAAGAAAATCAGGCTGATCTATGGTTTCCGTACCACCGAAATGACTTCCGGACCCACCGGTGTCATCATGGCCGTGGCCTATAACACTGTGGATGGAAAACTCTATTCCATTGACGAGAACAGCAAACTCTACCGGATGGATTTGAACAATATGGATAGTGTTATGGAAATTGGTACATTGGATTCCACTTTGCTGACCTTTGCCATTGATGCCAAAGGTGAGGCGTATGGTATTACCGCAGGAGTCGGCAATCTGCTTAAGGTTAATCTGACTGATGCCACCACCACCTTGGTGGGTAATACCGGAGTGACGGATGTCACCAAAGCACAGTCTATGGCCTTTGACAACCAGACCGGCGAATTGTTCTGGGCCAGTTGCAGGGAAAACATCCCTTATTATATGTATTATGTTGATGTGACTACCGGCAAGGCCAAAAGGATTGGAACTCTTTTCAATGAGGCTGGAATGGAGATTACGGGAATGTTTGCGACTGACAATCCTGATGTTATCCGTAATGCTACAGCACAAACGCTCATGGTTTATCCTAACCCTGCCACAAACATGCTTAATATCTGGAATGCAGACAATGGCATGGTGCGGGTGTATGATGTCACCGGACGTGAGGTGATTCGCAAGGACGTGACAGCTGGTAAGGAAATGATCCAACTGGATATCACCAATCTGAACAGTGGCATCTACTTCTTGAAGGTCGGTAACCACACCGCCAAATTTGTAAAAGAATAGTTTTCTTCATTTTTCATACAGATAAGGGGGGGCAAATGCCCCCCTATCTGTTTCTTTTCTGAAAAGTGTGGATTTATTCTATGCGCACGATTTTACGGTCACAATAAAGTAAGGGCTTACTTTGCATTTGTTTGTTGAATTTAGGAAAAATAATTGAGCGATGAAAAAGAAATTGGTCGTGTTATTGGCAGGTGCCGTTCTGTTGGCATCATGTAATCGTAACGGCAGTGATAACCAGATGGGAACTGGTACAGAGGTGGATTCGGTTGAAGGTGTTTCGGCATCGGAACAGGTACTGACTTTTCAGGACCTGCGCCCTGTCGCCTGCATAGGTGCCGGCATTTATGGAGGTAGCAGGCCGAAGGATGTCATACTCGCCAATCCGCTGATTGTTGCCCAGACCCCTAAGGATTTTGATTATGAGTTGCTTTGGAAAGTCGTTTGCTACAAGGTCGCTTTTGACAAAGGGGATGGGAAACCTTTGTCACACATGATTGTAGATGCTCCACGTTTCCCTGAAAAAGTGATTGGTGCCATACGTGAGGCCTCGCCGGGAACGCAGATGATTATTTCGGACATCAAGGTGCGGAGTGATGTCGGTGAATTCTATGCGCCCGATTTTACGGTTACAATAAAGTGATTGTAGCGGAGGGGAGCACCACTATATAATTTTCATCCCTTTTTAGGATTATGCATGTTTTGGGCGTGACAGGCATCCATTATCTTTACTGTGTCGCCTTCCACAAGGTATGCAAAATACCATTTGTCGGTATTAGCCATATAATAGCCTTTCCAACGGGTCAATGTGGGCTCGCGTCTGAGAAGCGTACGCTCTATCTCATACATGGAATCAACTGTTTCATCGATGTTCCGATGCATATCCTCTTCTGAATAGTCATGTCGATACTTTAAAGCGACATGATGGTAGAAAGAGTAAATTTTCTGGTAGCACCTTGGGCTTACTTTGTATTTGTATGCTGTCATGCCTGCGAATATACATCCCTAACCATCTGATGCAGGTTTTCGCGCATTGTTTCAAGATCCATCATCGCAGAATCTTCGGCAACAAGTTCACGGGTGCGGTGGTTTACCAGATCCTGCACCCATCTGCGCAAGGCAGTGGCATCGCCTAGTGTCGGGTCTATTTCCATAAGAACTTCCTGATCAACATCTACAGTAACTCTACACATGGATTATAATTTATGGTTTCCAGTCAAAAATGCATTTTTTTTCATATTTAAAATTTTTTGCAAATATCCGCAAAAATCCAATTCGTTTACCACATGGATGCATAAAAATTTTCACACATAATAGAAATGTATGCCTGATAATTTCCAATAATAAAATCAGACTGTCCCGCTTCACCGTTCATATCGGGTTTTTTGGTATTTTTGCAGCTTGATAAAAAAAAACGGAACATGCGTCTGGAAGAACGGATAAAGGTGATGCGGGAAGTGGCCAAGTGGCTGGACGGCAGCATGAAAAGCGAGGCCAATCCGCAGATTGCAGCCTGGCTTGAAAAGTGGGACGGTGCGGTCATGCGCGAGCATTTCCACCATTCCTGGTTCATCCCGGAGTTCGTGCGCGAGGCGGCTTCGGCCCTTTCGCGGATGGTTTTCGGGGAGGACGGCCATGCGCTGGAACGCTGGCTGGAACCATATCGTCCTGCACTGGAGGCACATGCCGGCGGACGTCGGGTCGGGGTCATCATGGCGGGGAACATACCTCTGGTGGCTTTCCACGACTTCCTTTGCGTTTTTATGGCCGGTGACCGTTTTGTGGGGAAAATGTCCTCGCACGACACGCGGCTCTGGCCGCTGCTGTTCGGACTGCTGGAAATCATCAGTCCGGAGGCGGCGCGTCAAGTGGAACTGGTCCAGGGGCCTTGGGGCGGAGTGGATGCGGTGATCGCCACCGGCAGCGACAACTCCTCCCGCTACTTTGAATACTATTTCGGCAAGCTGCCGCACATAATCCGCGGACACTGCAACGGCGTGGCGGTGCTGGACGGCGGCGAATCTTCGGAGGAGCTGCACGGATTGGCTAAGGACATCTGCCTCTATTTCGGCATGGGCTGCCGCAACGTCTCCAAGATTTTCGTGCCGCAGGGCTACGATTTTGCCCCGCTGTTTGCCGCTCTGGACGATTTCAGGCCGCAGCTGGCGTTCCACCATTCCTACCTTAACAACCTTGAATACCAGAAGACGGTGCACCTTATCAACAGCATACCATTTCTGGACCAGGGCATCTGCATGTTCAAGGAAAACGGTGCCGTAAGCTCACCCATAGGGGTTACACATTATGCCTTTTACAATAATCTGGAGGATGTGTGGCCGCAACTGTCCGGGCCGGAGGTTCAGTGCGTGGTTTCGCGGCTGCAGGGTGAGGGCGTGGATACCGTGCCGCCGGGCATGTCGCAGTATCCTGCGCTCGGACAGTATGCCAACGGAGTCGATACCATGAAATTCTTATTGTCATGATACAGGTAGATGATATTCGCAAATCGTATGGGAATCTGGAGGTGCTGAAGGGCATCTCGCTGTCGGTGGGCAGGGCGGAGGTGCTATGCCTGATGGGTGCCTCCGGTGCGGGCAAGTCCACGCTGCTGCACATAATGGGCACGCTGGATGTTCCGGACTCCGGCCGCGTGCTGATGGATGGGGAGGATCTGTTCGCCATGAACGCGAAACGGCTCGCCGCATTCCGCAACCGGCATATAGGGTTCATTTTCCAGTTCCACCATCTGCTGCCGGAATTCACCGCGCTTGAGAACATCTGCCTGCCGGCATGGATTGCGGGCCGTCCGCGCAGGGAGGCTGAAAAGGAGGCGATGGGGCTGCTGGAGATGTTCCGTCTGACGGAGAGGGCGCAGCACAAGCCCCACGAACTCTCCGGTGGGGAGCAGCAGAGGATAGCGGTGGCGCGTGCGCTTATCAACCATCCTTCAGTGGTGCTTGCAGACGAGCCTTCCGGCAATTTGGACACGGAAAATGCGCGGGAGCTGCACCAGTTGTTCCTGCAGTTGCGCGACCAGTTGCAGCAGACTTTTGTCATTGTTACCCACAATCCGCAGTTGTCGGAGATGGCCGACCGCACCCTCTATATGGAGGATGGCCTTTTAAAGTCCTAAAATCCTTTTGATTATGTGATTGAAATTTTTCCGCATCCGGTTCAGCCGGCTGCGAAGGGCGTACAGTTTCCATAGCAGGGAACGGGCCTGTATCCTTCTGCCGTTGGCGAACTGCACGCAGCTGACCCATCCCCTTACATCCTCCGGGTGGATGATTTCCCACCGGTTCTGATGGTCCCCCTTCATGTATAGCGTCTGGCCGTGGATGCGGTGCAGCCTGTGTACCACATGATGGTTGCCGTAGACAAACAGCAGCAGATCCCCTTTTTTGAAACGGTATCGGGTGGGCAGGGCGCTGACGGTGATGAAATCCTTTCCGTCTTTCAGAAAAGGTTCCATGCTCCTGCCTGTTATGCGTATCCTGACCGAACGTTTCATCCGGATACGTTCGCATACGTCCTCAAAAAAAATCTGGTTTGGGATAATCAGGTGGCTCATGGTTCCGGAAACAAGAGGTCGTGGGCTGTTCTGGCCGCATCAGTGTTTGGCAGGCATTCAAGTTGGTATACAGGTGTTTCGGAAAGCAATGCGGAGACAAGCGAAAGCACTTTTTGCAGCAGGAACGAATCTCTTGAAAAGGCTGGCGGAAAGGAGGGCAGGATTGCTCCAATCTGCTGCAGGGTGGGTAGCGGGGTGATACGGTTGAAGGGTGCCTGCCTTACGCGGATAATTGCTTTGATGGGGCCATGGATGTTGTGGTAGCAGGGTGTTTTCCCACTCCAAGGGGTGCCGAACACATGGATTTTCCCGTTACAAGGCGCTAAAAATGGACCGTCATCGTTCAGCAGTTCAGTTCCGGGGAAGGCCTCCATCCACATGCGGCTCTGTGTGCTCTTTCCTGTGCCGGATTCACCCAGAAACAGGATGGCTTTGTGCCGGTGGACGATGCAGGATGCGTGGATGGAGAGACTTTCGCGCTGGCATCCGAACAGGTTGAAAGCCATCCAAAGTGCGAAAAAGAGCCAGGTTCCATCGGGGCAGCGGCTGATCCGTGCGTAGGTGTGGCCGTCTGACACCATCCTCAGCATTATGCCGTCGTCATTTTGCATCACAAAGTGGTAGTCCGTTCCCTTTTTACCAAATGTGCATGTAGCAGTTTTTTGAAAATCAAATATATGAATAATATCAAACTCTGTTTCCGCAACGGATTCGTCCAAGCGGATGTCCACCGCTCCGCTGGCAGGCGGTGTGATGAACGGATAGAATGCCGCCGATGTCATGATGCGGCGCAGGCTGTTGTCCCCTGTCAGCCGGGCTGGTATGCCCCCGATGCTAATGAATGATTCCAAGCTCATGCAGTTCATGGACCCATTTTTCCGCATCGGTGGCGGCCTTTTCCCGCTCCACATCAAAGTGGGAGGTTAGCAGGGAGACTGCCTCTTCCAAGGTGAAATCCTTGCCGTTCAGATTTTCCCATAAAAACTGTGCGGTGGGGTTAAGGGAGAGGACTTTGTTCTCTTTTGCATCCTGTATCAGGATGATATGCTCTCCGGCAACTGTGTGCAGTGTGTATGACGGGTCTATTTTCATTTTGTATATTTTTTGCTGAGTGCCTTGCGGAGCGGTTTGAAAACAATCTGTTTATAAATATGTCCGAGATACCGGACCCATTTTCTTTTTTCATCCTTACGCTGGTACTTTTTGGCGAAAATGGCTTTGATGAACAGGTTTTTGTTTCGTTCAGAAAAGGTTTTCAACTGCTTGCGGGTATCGTGGGAGACATTTCCGTACCAGTGTTGGCAGATTGTGGTCATAATGTCGGCCATGCGGGTTTCACGGGTGTGCTGCAGCAGTTTCTTCAAGTCGGAGTAATGCCAGTCCTTCCCTTCTCCCTGCAGAATGACAGCCCAGTCGCAAATGGTGCGCAGCCGGATGTTGCAGTCGTTGGTGAAAAAGTGCTGTGAGGCGTGATGCGCGATGTAGGCGGCGTGGTGCAACGGCGGCAGAAAGAGCGGGCTCTCCTGCTGCTCTTCACGTACTTTTTGGGCAATCTGTTCCAGTTTCCGTTCAAATGTGGAGTTGCTGTTGTGCAGGAAAGCGGCATGGTTCTCCACCAGGATGCCGTTGATCCGGCATTGGGCATGGTGGTGGTTCTCTGTGTTTACATGTATGCCGTTTTTCCGGAAGGCTGTGTTCCCTCTGGAGTAGTCCTTGTAAAGGAAAATGTCCAGGTCGCCGAATTCCCGGTGGCTGGGGACAGGATAAAGCCTGCTGATGCTGAAACCTTTGAATACCATGCAGGCGATATCATCCGGACGTAGTATATCCATCAGCATGTCAAGGGCCTTCTGTTTGTCCGCATAGCGTTTCTCAATTGCACCTACATTGGCAATCCATTTCATCTTCAGTACCTTATCAGGTTGTTGTGATTCGGGAAGCCGTTGGATGCCGTCCAGACATAACGCCATTACTCCGTTATGCTTCGCGCAGTGGTACAGTTCTTCATATTCTGAGGCGGTCAATGGTTCCGGCAAATTCAATGCGGTTCCGAAAAGAGCCGATTTTGTCAAGGAAACCAATGTGTTCTGAACTTTATTCATGCAGAAATGGCATAAGTTTGTTAAGATGCAAAAGTATAAAAAAAACAGATACGCAAACATTTTTTTTTCGGATTTTCTTCATTGTGCCGTTTTTGTCGTTTTTTTTTCCTGCAGGCATACCAAAACCGGACAATCTGCGTTTATATTTTTTAACCAACAGACACCCATCGCCATGAATGAAGCCGAAAGCCGCATAAAAAAGTTGACCGATGAACTTAACGGACACAATTACAAGTATTATGTGCTTGATAATCCGGAAATATCGGACTACGAGTTTGACCAGAAGCTGCGAGAACTGCAGGAGCTGGAGAATGCCAATCCGCAATACCGGCAGCCGGACAGCCCCACATTGCGGGTGGGTGGCGGCGTGACAAAGAATTTTGCCCATGTGCGCCATGCGCAGCCCATGCTTTCGCTGGGCAACACCTACAGCGAGGAGGAGCTGGCAGCTTTTGACAGCCGTGTGTGCGCCGTGCTGGGTGTGAGCGTGACCGATTACGTCTGCGAACTGAAATACGACGGCATTTCGGTCAGCCTGATATACGAGGAGGGGGTTCTGGTGCAGGCCGCCACGCGGGGTGACGGCGTGCAGGGTGACGACATCACCGCAAATGTGCGGACGGTGCGTTCCATCCCGTTGAAAATTTCCGGTGCGGACGTGCCGTCGAGGCTTGAGGTGCGTGGCGAGATCCTGATGCCGCATGCCGCCTTCCGGCGGCTGAATGCGGAGCGGGAGGATGCCGGCGACACCCTTTTCGCCAATCCGAGGAACGCCACCGGAGGAAGCCTTAAGCTGCAGGATTCGTCCGAGGTTGCCCGCCGCTCGCTCGACGCCTTCATCTATTTCCTGAACACACCGGTTGAAAATGTCAGGACCCATGCCGAAAGCATCGCCTGCCTGCGCCGCTGGCAGTTCAAGGTGGGCGATTATGCGCGGCTCTGCCATGGCATCGGGGAGGTGTCAGCCTTTATTCGCGAGTGGGATGTGAAAAGGCGTGAGCTGCCTTTCGACATAGATGGGATTGTTCTGAAAGTGAACAGTCTGGAGGATCAGGTGCGGCTGGGTGCCACGGCAAAGTCGCCGCGCTGGGCCATCGCCTACAAGTTCAAGGCGGAGCGGGTCGCCACTCCGCTGCTGGGTGTCAGCTACCAGGTGGGCCGGACCGGCATAATAACGCCGGTGGCAAACCTGCAGCCGGTCCAGCTGGCCGGAACTACGGTCAAACGGGCGACCCTGCACAACGCCGATGTGATAGCGCAGCTCGATCTGCACGAGGGCGACACCGTCTATGTGGAGAAGGGGGGCGAGATTATCCCGAAGATTGTCGGGGTGGATATGTCGGAGCGCAAACCGGAGAGCCGCCCGGTCGGATTCGTGACCTGTTGTCCGGCCTGCGGCACGCCGCTGGTGAGGGCGGAGGACGAGGCGGCGCATTACTGCCCCAATTCGCTCCATTGCCCACCGCAGATTCGGGGGCGTATCGAGCATTTCATCAGCCGGAAGGCGATGAACATAGACGGTCTGGGCGAGGGTAGGGTGGATCTGCTGGTGGAGTCCGGCCTGATTGTCCGGCCTGCCGACCTGTACGGCCTTACCTATGACCAGCTGCTTGGATTAGAGAAGACATACACCTCCAAGGAGGGCGACCGCGTGGTCGGCTTCCGCGACAAGACGGTGCGGAACCTGCTGGAGGGCATTGCCAAGTCAAGGGAGGTTCCGTTTGAAAGGGTGCTGTTCGCTTTGGGAATCCGCTATGTGGGGGAGACCTCAGCCAAGAAGATTGCACGCCATTTCCGCTCCCTTGCGGCCATTGAAAGAGCCACTGTGGAGGAGCTGACGACGGTGGAGGATGTCGGTCAGGTGATGGCCGAGAGCATCGTCCGCTTTTTTGAGGATCCTGAAAATCTGCAGAACATCTATATGCTCTCCATGCAGGGTGTGCAGCTGGAAATCGCCGGTGAGGCGGTGCGGTCAGACGTGCTGCAGGGTAAGCGGTTTGTTGTGAGCGGCAGTTTCGGCACGCCGCAGCGGCGCAAGGAGCTGGAGCGGATGGTGGAGGAGTATGGCGGGCAGCTGCTCTCCTCCGTCAGTGCAAAAACTGATTATGTGGTGGCCGGGGAGAATATGGGACCCTCCAAGCTGGAGAAGGCGCGGCAGCTCGGCATTCCCATCCTAGGTGAGGCTGAGTTTGTGGCGATGATTGGTGCCTGATGTTTACGGCAGCCTATCCCTTGTTGGCGGGCTTAGTTTGGAGAAGTTCAGCGTTATTTGTTTGTCACAGACAGGTGCCGTCGCTTCCTGACGGAAGAGAGGAGGCACCTTTTCTATGCCGATAACGTATGCGGCACAGGCGGACTGGGGGTCGTAATGAGGATACTTTTCGCCTTTCGTTTTTTTTGCAGCTTGGGTGTAAAAACGGAGGTTCATTAGTTTCCAATCTTCTTCGGACGCTAAAACCGGTGTTTTCATTTCCACGCGGTAGAGTCCAGGTTTGCATTTTTTGATGGGACGCAGTATACGCATCCTGAATAAGGGGTTGGTGGTGTTTTCCATACTGCCTTCTATGCAGAGAAAACTGCGTGATTTCACCTGGACATAAAAGGTGAAGATGCTGTCGGTGGCGGTATGGCTGGGTAAAAACACATGGATGACGGAGGTGTCTTCATCTTTGTTTTTTAATATGTTATATGTTTTTAGCATGTCGGGGATCCCGTAGCCGTAGGAGGAATCCGGGGTGGTGTAGTTGCTGCCGCTGCGGTGCAGGGCGTCGATAAGTTCGTCCACGGTGGCATCGGGAAAGGCCTGCCGGAGGCATGCGATCATGCCGGCCATCAGCGGGGTGGAGAAGGAGGTGCCGCTGCTCTGTATGGTTTTGCCCCAGGGCGCACCAACCCATGTTCCCCAGCCCACGGCGCAGCCGTCCGGCTTGACACGGCCGTCGGCGGTGGGTCCTTTGGAGGAGAAGGGGGCGCTCCTCCCGTTGGGCGCGACTGCACCCACGGTGAAGACATGGAGCCCGTCGGAGGGGAAACCGACAAACTTCCATTTTCCGGCACCCTGGTTGCCTGCGCTGGTGCAGAGCAGTATCCCCTTTGACGCCGCTATTGCGGCCACCTTGCTCACGCGTGCGCTCCTGCCGTCGGTCTGGGCGTAGGTGTGGCTTGTCGTGCTGTCGTCGAAGATGAAGTAGCTGAGCGAGGCGGAGACCATGTCGCAGCCGAGGCTGTCAGCCCACTCCATGCCGGCTATCCAGTTGTCCTCCTCCACCATGGCCTCAAAGCGGTTGTCTTCGGTCTGGGCAAGGTATATGTCCGCCTCAGGTGCGCTGCCGACAAGCTCGCCAGGCAGGTAGGAGGCGATGCAGCTGAGCACGTAGGTGCCGTGCCTTCCGTCACGGAAGGGGTCGGCGTAGGGCTGGGCGAAATTCCGCACCGCCTTTATCCGTCCCGATTCACGCAGATGGCGGAGGTGTCGGATGCTGTCCGCGTTCTGGAACCCTCCGTCAAGCACCGCCATCCGGATGCCCTCGCCGCGGTATCCCATGCGGTGCAGCCATTGGGCGTTGTTCAGCCGCAGCTGGGTGTCGGCCCGCCCGTAGCCCGCATCCGGGTAGATGTGTCCGAATTTTGGAGGGAACGGCATGTATTCATAGGCAATGCTGTCCGGTTCCGGCCGTTTGAGGATGGCGGTCCGCTCGCATAGCAGCACGCATGGCAGCGCCTGTATCTCCTCCCGGATGCCCGGTTTGTCGCTATAGACGGTTATGCCGTTCAGCCAGCGGGAGCGGTTCCTCACCCGCAGGTTGGGATCCAGAGCCTGCACCCGTTTCACATATTCCGGATTTACCGGCAGATCCTCCTGTGTAATTGGGATTCCAGCACGCTGACGCCTTTCGATGGCCGCCGCGGAGAGGAACTCCTCCGGACGCTCCACGGAATAGGGGGACTGGTACTTGTTGGTGAACTGCACCCAGTACATGGCGTAGCGGGCACTGTCGTCCTGTGCGCATGCAAATGCGGAAAAAAGTGTGAGCAGTGTTGCGGAAAGTAAAAGTCTTATACGCATGGCTTGCTGTTTATGTGATTTTTTGTTGAATTGCTGTTATTGTTTGTGTTGCGCCTCCCAGGCCGCGATGTGTTCCGGACGGCCCATGTCCATCCATCCGCTGTCGTCATGGAAAAAGCCGCGGATGCCTTCATTCCTTGTCAGTTCGAGATAGACGGGAAGTATCGGGAACCGCTCCTCTTCAGGCAGCATGTTGAAGATGCGGGTGGAGAGCAGGTGGATGCCGCTGAATGCGGCGATATGCATGCCCGGTTCCTTTGTGGACGCGTCATCGGGGCTGTAGCGTCCTGCAAGACGCAGGTCACTGCCGAAAAGCAGCTGCCGTTCGCTCTGCCGGTGCCGGACTGCCATTGTGGCTAAATTCCGCTGCCGTTTGTGTGCGTCATAAAGCTTTTTCAGGCAGATGTCGCTGAGCACATCCACATTGTAGACCAGAAAATCCTCCTCGCCGGAGAAAAAAGGTGCGGCGTGCCGGATTGCCCCGCCTGTGTCGCGCAGCAGGTCCCGCTCGTCCGATATGCGGACGGGCAGGCCGAAGTCATGCTGCCGGACAAAGCTGACAATCTGCTCCCCGAAATGGTGGATGTTAACAATGATTTCCGAAACCCCTTCGCTTTTCAGGAATCGGATGTTGCGCTCCAATAGGGTCTGTCCGCCCACTGCGACCAAGGCTTTTGGGCGGTCGTCGGTCAGCGGGCGGAGCCGTGTGCCGAGCCCTGCGGCGAGTAATAGTGCTTTCATGACATAAGGATTCAAATCTGTCAGCTATAACGCCGGTTTTGGCCGTAAATTGTATTTTGTTGATGAAAAAAAGCGTCGGATGTGTGTTTGGTGTCCCTATTTTGACTATTTTTGCAGATTCATTATTATTCAATTCGATTATAAATACAGTCGCGACATGACACCTTTTATGACGGTTGTGCATAGGGGATTCCTCCGGATGTGGAAACAGCTGCTCTACGGCTTTCTGCTGGTTGCCTCGGTAAGCCATGTTTCCGGACATGACACGCTGTCGCATTCCGGCGGTCCGTTGTTTGTTGAAAACAGGGGGCAGTGGGAGGATTGTGTGCGCTTCAAGTCCGAATACCGGGGCGGCGCCCTCTTCTTTGAAAGGGATGCCGTAACTTTTGTCATGCAGAACCGCGAGCAGGTGGAGGAGATTATGGGGCGCAAGTTCGCCGGCCCTTCGCAGGATCCTGTCCGCCACATGGTGGACATGTATGCCTACCGCGTGCGTTTTGCAGGCTGCCTGCCGGATGTGCGGGTGCGCGGTCTCGGACGGCACCGCGAATACCATAATTATTATCTTGGCAACGATCCGAAACGTTGGGCCGCAGGTGTGCCGCTTTTCGACACCCTGTGTTATGAACAGCTCTACAAAGGTGTCGATCTGCTCTATTATTTGGAAAAGTCCTCCTACAAATATGCCTTCCGGATAGCGCCGCACGCCAGTCCGGATCAGATTTCCATGCGTTATGAGGGAGCCGACCGTGTGACGGTGCGCAGCGGGAATGTGGTGGTGCGCATCGGGGAGCATGAGGCGGTGGAGCTGCGTCCGTATGCCTACCAGCCCACAGCGGAGGGCGGACGGCAGGAGGTGGCGTGCCGCTACGAGCGCAAGGGGACAACTGTGCGTTTCCGGTTGGGGGACTATGACCCCTCGTTGCCGTTAGTCATCGACCCGGTGCTGGTGTTCTGTTCCTATACCGGTTCCTATGCTGACAACTGGGGCTACACCGCCACCTACGACCGGCACGGGAACATGTATGGCGGCGGCTCCGTTTTCACCAACGGCTATCCGGTCTCCTTGGGTGCCTACCAGCGTAATTACGGCGGCGGTTCCAGCGACATCGCCATCATGAAATTCTCCTCCAAGGGGGATTCCGTGCTCTTCTCCACCTATCTGGGCGGAAGGAAAAGCGAGGTGCCGCACAGCCTTGTGGTCAACGACAACGACGAACTGTACCTGTTGTCCAGCACCTCATCAAGGGATTTTCCTGTGACCACCCATGCATACGACACCCTGTTCCACTGGTCCACACCGCTTGACACCTTCGTGCTGACCAACGTCATCCATTATCAGGGCGGCATCGACATCGCCATCAGCAAGTTCAGTGCGGACGGCAGACAGCTGCTTGCCTCCACCTATTTCGGCGGCTCCGGCCCCGACGGGCTGGCCACCGATGTCTCGCTTCGGAAAAACTATGCCGATGAAGTGCGGGGCGAAATCATGGTGGATGCATACAGCAACGTATACATCGTATCTTCGACCGCATCCCCGAACCTGCCGGTCAGTGCGACCGCCTTCCAGAAGAAATACGGCGGCGGGGGGCAGGACGGCTGCATCGCCAAGTTCAGCTATGACCTGCGGCACCTGATCTGGTGCTCCTACATCGGCGGGGACAGTGCGGACGCGGCCTACAGCATGGTTCTGGACGATGAGAACAACATTTATGTATGCGGCGGCACCCGTTCGCGGAACCTGCCGGTCACCAAGGGGGCGCTGCAGCCATTGTATGGCGGTGGCGAAACCGACGGCTACATTGCCTGCATCTCCACCAACGGCAACCAGCTCAAGGCACTGACCTATTTCGGCAAGAGCGGTTTCGACCAAACCTACCTGATCAAGATGGACCAGAGCGGCTATGTGTATGTGATGGGGCTGACCGATGCCTCCGGCAGTGCCTGGGTCTATAACGCCAAGTGGTCGGTCTCCAATGGCGGGCAGGTGCTGGCCAAGATGCACCCGGGGCTGGACAAGCTGGTCTGGTCCACCGCCTTCGGGACGGGACGCAAGGGACCGGACCTCTCACCGACCGCATTGATGGTCGACCTTTGCCATCAGGTCTATTTTTCGGGATGGGGCTCCCCGAATGTGAACAACCATGTCGGCAACACCAATTGCGGCACCCGCGGCCTTCCGGTTTCTTCGGATGCCATGCGCTTCATAACCGACAACAACGACTTTTACTTTCTGAGCCTTAATGCGGACGCCTCCAACATGATTTACGGCACCTTTTTCGGTGGCAGCCGTTCTGCGGAGCATGTGGACGGCGGCACCAGCCGCTTTGACCGGAAGGGGGTCATCTACCAGGCCATCTGCGCCAGCTGCGGCGGCAACAACGACCTGCCGGTCACCAGGGGGGTTGTGGGGCCGCGGAACAACAGCATGAACTGCAACCTCGGGGTGGTGAAGATGGATTTCAACATCCGCGAGGTGGTGGCCGACTTCTCCATCCCCAATGTCATCTGTGCGCCGGACACCATCCATTGCCGGAACAGCTCCCGCATGGTGGATTCCCTCACCACCTCCTATTTCTGGGATTTCGGGGACGGCAGCTTCTCCACGGAAAAATCGCCGGTGCATGAATACCGCCGTTCCGGCACCTACCGGGTGCGGCTGGTGGTCAGCGACTCCGCCAGCTGCAACCTGCACGACACCCTTGAACGTGACCTGGTGGTACTTTCCAGCACCTTCGACACATTGCCGGACAACACTATCTGCAAAGGCGATTTTGTCCAGATCGGCCTGCAGCCGGCCTCTTCGTCCAATATCACATACCAATGGTATCCTTCGGACGGGTTGAGCAGTACAATCATTTCCAACCCGATTGCCTCCGACACGGTGTCGCGCACCTACTATCTGCTGATTTCCGACGGAATATGTACCGACACCTTGCGGGTCCGGGTGCATGTGGCCACCGTTTCGCTGGAGATGGGTCCCGATGTGACATTCTGTGCCGGCGACACCCTGCGGCTGAAGCCTAAGTCAAGCGAGGCGCAGGAATACCATTGGTCGACCTCCCCGAATTTCTATTTTGACCTGAACGATGATGTGCGGAAGCCAGGACTGGTGCTGGATGCATGGTATGAGGGCACCTATTACCTCAAGGCCGCCAGCGGAAAGTGTGTGCGGGTCGACAGTGTGCGGGTCTCCTCCTCTTTGCTTGAGGTGGAGCTCCCTGCCGACCGGAGGATATGTTTCGGCGACACACTTTGTGTGGCGGCAAATGTGCGTCAGCAGGGGGAGGCCGGTCTGTGCTGGTTCACATGGGAGGATTCGCCAGGTGAAATCCTTTCCGGTGCGCACAGCGACAGCATCTGTCTCGTCGCTGAGGCTTCCGGCCCCTTGTCGTTGCTGGTGGTCAGCGAGTTCGGATGCTCAAGCCGCGACACCATGTATATTACTGTGGATTCGCTCATAGTGGAGACCAAGGTGACCCCGGTGCGGTGCCATGGGGAACGGAACGGTGAGATACTTGTCCGTACCTTCTCCGGCCAGCCTCCGTTCCGCTACATCTGGACACCTGCTGTCGGCAGCGGGGCGCATCTGACAGGACTTGCGCCCGGATCTTACCGGCTGAGGCTGGAGGATGCGGCCGGTTGTGCGGCGGAAAAGGAGATTGTCGTATCGGAGCCTGCGCCGTTGGCGGCCACGGTTACTGACTCGCAGACACTTGTGCCTTGCGGCATACGGTGTGCCGGTTTCATTGAAATGTCCGTCAATGGCGGTGTGCCGCCCTACCAATACGGATGGTTCCACGGGGACACCTCATTGCGGGCGGACAGCCTCTGCCCCGGAATCTACAGTTTCTTCGTGGAGGATGCCTATCAGTGCACCGACACGGTGACGCTTGAGATAAAGGACACCTCCGATATGAAGGCGGAGGCGAAGGTGACGGACATATTGTGTAATGGACGTTGTGACGGTGCCATCAGTATTACCGCTTCGGGTGTGCCGCCACTCCAGTACCAATGGCAGACAGGCCAGACACAGCCGGAACGGAAAGGCCTGTGTGCCGGCGTGTACGGGGTTGTTGTGACCGATGCCAGATATTGCCGGCGCAGCCTCTTCCCCGAGGTGCGGGAGCCCGATTCACTGCTGATGGACAGCGTTGAATGTCTCCCTCCGTTGTGTTATGGCCAGCAGAACGGGCAGATTACTGTTTGGATGAAGGGCGGCAGACCGCCGTATCTGTATATTTGGGACGGACAGCAGGGGAGCCAAACCTGCAGCGGCCTTGCTTCCGGCAACCACCGGCTGCGATGTGTGGATGCCAACGGGTGTGTGTTCGACACCACCCTGTTCCTGAAACAGCAGGATTCCCTTGAAGGGAGCCTCAAGGTGTCCAAGGTGCCATGCAGGGAGATCTGCACTGCGGAGGCGACCTCTTTCATTTCAGGCGGAACACCCCCATACAGCTACCATTGGAGCTCCGGCGACAGCACCGCCGCTGTCCGTGGGTTGTGCTACGGTGCGGGGCTGCTGGAGGTGACCGATGCCAATGGCTGCCAGTATTCCATAAGCTATTTTGTGGACGATTCCAACACCTTCCCGACACCGGTGCAGGCATGGGCCGACCGGTATCTGGTCTATGCCAACGAGCCTGTGAACCTGTATGCCACCGAGTTGGGGCCTGGCTTCACCTATCGTTGGAGTCCCACCGGCCGCATTAACCCGACACAGGGGAGTCATGTGATGGCGGTTCCGGAGGACAGCACCACCTTTACTGTGACGGTGGAGGATATCTTCGGCTGCAGGCAGTCCGATACGGTGCGCATCCGCGTGATACACATCTATTGTGAGCATCCCTATGTGTTTGTGCCCAACACATTCTCCCCCAATGGTGACGGCATTAACGATGTGCTTTATGTGCGGGGCGATTGGGTTGAGAGCCTGCACTTCGCCATTTACGACCGCTGGGGTGAAAAGATGTTCGAGACTGACAACCAGCTTCGCGGTTGGGACGGCACCTACAGGGGAAAACCCTGCGAGCAGGGGGTTTATGTCTATTATCTGGAGGTGCATTGCAAGGGGCAGACAAAAAATCTGTTGAAAGGCAATGTGACGCTGGTGCGGTAATCCGGATGAAAAAAAAGTTTGCAAAAGCGTGCAAACGTATTTCTAAAATACTTATCTTTGCATTTTTAGAACTAATAGATACTTTAGTGAAGAGACAACTGTTTTTGGCTTTTACTATTGTGCTGTCTATGTGTGGTTTGAATGCACAGAACGGCACGCTTGACAGGGAGGTGATGCAGCAGATGGTGCATCAGCGTTTCCACCAGCGGGACGCTTCCGGATTCCATTTGCAGCATAACTATCCGCTTTCCGCCACGCCCAAGGTTTGTGCGACGGCGGAAAACAGCGGCCTGCAGTTGCCCGATGGCAGCTGGTTCCCCGGTGAGTGGGAGGAGGTGCAGGCGATTGTGGTCACTTGCAGCTACAACCATCTGGTCCCCGGACACGAGAATAGCTACTATTGGTATGCCGACCCTCTGCTGACCGGATATGCCGAGTACAAGAATTACGTCAATGACGAATGGGTCACCAAGGGTGGAGGCCCTTACACCTCTGTGGTGGATACGGTAAGCAGTTTCGGCAGGGTCTTTTTCCATGTGATGGATGCCATACAGGCTGGCAACGCCGAGGCTTGGGTCCGGGTGGAGCAGGCCGCTGATTCCGCAGTGATCATCCGTCAGCTGAAAAGGATGAACCTGCGCCATGACCGTATGCGTTTCCTGGTCGGGCCGGGCAACTCCTTCTGGTTCCGCGACTGCGGCCCCATCTGCTTCTACCATGGCAGCCAGGACAGCGTGGCCATGCTCGATTTCATGTATTATCCTGCACGTGCCTTGGACGATTCCCTGCCTTCGCTGATTGAGCGGCAGATGGGGATTCCCAACTACATCACCACCATCGAGTGGGAGGGCGGCAACTGCATCGTGGACGGTGCCGGCATGGTGCTCTCCTCCGACGCACTGTACAACAACAATAGCGATGAATACGGTCAGATGGTCTGGGACGGATCGGACACCAACTCCATCCGTTTTGAGGCCAAGGTGCCTATCACGCCACAGCAGGTGAGGGATTCGTTGGCGCACCTGATGGGCAGCCGTGCCACATACATTGTGCCTGCCTTGAAGTTTGACGGCGGTACCGGCCATGTTGACCTCTATGCCGACATGCTGGACGAAAACAGTTTTGTCTTCTCCAAATATCCGGATTATTGCAGCCGCTGGAGCGACTACAAGACCGCCAACCGCAACATTGAGACGCTGACGGGTTACAAGAGCCTGTTCGGAAACAACTTCAAGCGGAGTTTCATCCCTTTCCCCTGCGATGAGGATGGGGGAGATTTCGCCAGCCAGTCAGATTACGATGCCGACTACACCCGTTCCTACAGCAACCATACCTTTGTAAACAATGTGATTATACAACCCTGCTTCTCAACGGTCAGGGATGGGATGCCCACCGCCGCATGGGATCGCCAGCGCATCGAAAAGCTTAAGGAATCCTATCCGGGTTACACCATTTGTCCGGTGGATGTGAGCACTTTTGACGGCAACGGCGGGGCAATCCATTGCATCACGAAGCAGATTCCGGCGGATAATCCAATCCGCATACTGCATTCCTCCATCACCGGCAATACCGATGACACCTATCTGCAGAAGGATGTGCCGGTCATGGCAAAGGTGACCAACCGCAGCGGCATCGCTTCGGTGAAGGTGGTGTGGCGTGTGGCAGGCGGGGAGTGGCAGGAGACGCTGCTGACCCATCAGGGGGACAGCATGTATAGCGGTGCACTTCCTTTGGCCACGCTTAATTATGCGCAGTACGCACAGGTGGATTATTACCTGAGCGCCACCTCCAACAACGGCAAGACCATAACCAAGCCGATGACGGCCGGGCAGGGAGGATACTATACCTTTTATTTGGGGCATAATCCTTCCGTGGCCATCCGTGAGGCGTTGGAGGCGAGGGTTGGCGGCTTTTATCCGAATCCGGCACACCAGAGCGCTTCCATTGCGTTGGGGCAGGCTGACGGCAGCCGTTTTTCAGTGATGATGGTTGCTCGGGATGGCCGCGTGATGCGGTTGCCTGACGCGGAGGGCGCAGGTCTCTACCGTGTGGATGTGAGCGGCCTGGCGGCAGGGGTTTATTATGTGGTGTTCACCACCGCAGCGGGGCAGCAGGTTGTCCGCCCCCTCACGGTGGAATGACAGTTCTGAAAAGTGAGTATACATTATATTATATATAGAAGTTTTAAATAGGAATAAGTTTTAATTGGAAAATAAAAATAATATGGATATGAAAAAAGAAAAGTTAAAGGAGTACCTCGCACCCAAAATGGAGTTATTCCAGTTTGCCCTGGAGAAAGGCTTCGCGAATTCGGAATTAAAGGGAGACAGTGATGGACTGGGCAAGAAAGAGGTTCAGGATCCTCACAACAGTAGTGATGTTGGACAATTTGAGGAAGGTGCCAACTGGACAAATAGCGGATGGAACGATCAGACCGGATGGAATTAACATAGTAATTAAATTATAGAAGTATATAACGATGGAAGCAAAATATTATCGTCCGATTACCAAAACTTTGTTTTTTGCCGCGTTGGGTCTGTTGCTGTTTATGACGACCTCCTGCAAAAAGGAGCATGACGGGTTGTTACGTGCCGATATGGCAAGCTTTTCAGTTAACAACAACCAAAAGGCTTATATTGATGCACTGCTTTACAATTGTTTTGAAATAGGGGAAAAGGTCCGTGTAAATAACAGTACAGGGAATGTTGCTGCTCTGGAGCGCAACGACCGCCAGTGTGACATTTCCGGTGTTCCCTCTGCCACCAATTATTATGCATTCTATCCGTCAGACCTTATGGCAAGCAATGAGAATTTGAGCAGTGGGGTTAATGGCAAAGGGGTAACCCTTCCACGCGTACAGGAGTATAAGTACGTGAATGGGCACCAGAGTATCCAAAACCCGATGGCAGCGGAGCTACTCAATGCCGGTGTTGATAATTACACATTGCATTTCCATAACCTTTGCGCACTGTTCAAGGTGAATATTAATACTTTGGCTGCTTTTGACTCCATCAAAATCAGCATTAATTATTCTCATGGGCAGAAGCATATTTATTTGAGTGGTGCAGGGACAGTTGTTTTTTCCACCACGGGTGATTATAACAACCGTAAAATCACAATGAACAATAGTGATGTATTCACTGATGTTACTCTGGCGTTGCCTCAGGGACATACCGGAAAACCTGGAGGGGAGAGTTTCTATATTGTGGTTCCTGCGTTTAAAATAGAAAATAGTGGAAACAATAGTCTTATTTTAGAAATAAAGAACGGAAATAGAGTCGTACGAAAATATAAAAAAGACTTAAATAATGGCAATGAAATTTTAGCCAACCATATTTATACTCTCGGTACATTTAAGTTCGATGTAGGGTTGTTCTCTGTCCGTAACGGCAAGACGGTGATTTTTGCGCCGGGCAACCTGCAGTGGTCGTATACCGGTGGTGGTACCACCCCAACTACCCATAACACCAACGGCAATATAGACTATAGGAACGGCACTTGGCGCTTCGCCGAACACCAGTATGATATGGTTGGTAATGGAAACATAAATGCACATGGAACGGATGTTACTGGAAACAACGATGGGGCGCGTATTTTTTCGGATGTTTTTGATGGAAATTATAATGGGTGGATTGATTTCTTCCCTTGGGGAGGCAGCGGTTTTGGAACCACAAGGCCGTTTTATTATAATAATAGTAGTAGTGATAAATGTTTTTGTACAAACAATAGCTTGGGATATTACGACTGGGGTACATTCAACACCATCTATAATCCGAAGACCAAGGAGGACGATCCGTGTGGAACATGGTATACCCTGTCGGCAGCTGAATGGGAGTATGTGTTGACACAGCGTGGGCAATTTTGGGAAAATACTGATCATCCCTGGTGGATGTTTAATCTTGTCAAGATAGACAGGGGGTCAGATTACATTTTGGGTCTGATTCTGTATCCGGACACCACTTTGGATTGTCCAATTCAAAGTATTAAGAGTGAAACAAACTGGATGCCAAGGAATAATCTTCGTGCACAATATACGATTACCCAAGCGGAATATGATACTTTGGAATCTTTTGGATGTGTCTTTTTGCCTTCTGCAGGCAGAATGACTTATAGACTAAGTGCTGCTACTCCTCTTGAAATAACTGATCCAAATGAACATGGTGGATATTGGGCAAGTGATGCTGGAAGTGTTAGTCCGCATTGGGTTTATATTAACAGAGGTGCGTTTGGATTAATACATGGAGATGCTGGTGGAGGCGTTACACTTGATTATTCTTTGATGTCTGTGCGGTTGGCGCATGTGGTGAAAGATAATTCTTAATCCACATCCGATTAAAAGCATCAGGTATAATATTTGAAAAAATCCCCCTCGTGAGGGGGATTTTTTTTATCATGCGTTGCCATAATGCGTCATCATCCCACGAATGCCGATGTTACGTCGGGTTGCCACGCCGTGACGGTTGGGGAAATGGTTTGCGGATTTGGCGCGTCGTCGTCATC
>DBYD01000060.1:0-38653 GCA_002309855.1 Bacteroidales bacterium UBA1195 | reverse complement strand
TTGGTTGCCACGCCGTGACGGTTGGGAAACGATGTGCGGATTTGGGGTAGAGACGCCATATTATGACGTCTCTACCGTCGGTCCCTGGCGGTTCCAACCAACGACGTGCGTTGCCGTGATGCGTTATTTTCAAACGAACCGTTCGCGTCATCGTACGCGGATCAAAACCGTTCACGTGGATTTCCATGACCGGACATTGTTTTCGATATACGCCTTGACGTTCGCATATTCCGATTCATTGTGGATGATGCGGTCATAAAAACGTTCCTGCCATGCAAATGACAATCCTTGTTTCCTGGCATACCGCACAACCGCTGTCTTATATTGTCCGATGATATGGGACAACCGGCCGCAATGTTTGGCAATATTCGCATGGGATACCGGTTTGTCCGGTACATTGTGGCAAATTGCCGGAATACTGTTCCCATGTTTCGGTTTACGGACAATCACCAGCAAATGGATGTGGTCAGGCATTATCTGCCAGGAGGACACTGTCACATCCGGATGCAATTCCATGATTCTATTCACACATTCATGCGCATATTTCCCGATTATGGTGTAATGCATTTGTTGGCAAGTGATCCGCCCAAAATATGGCATCCTGTTTTTTGTACAAAAGGTTATAAAAAAACAGCCGTCATTGTAATTGTGCCATTTCGCCCTGGCAGATGGGATGCGGTATTTGTTTTTGAATTTGTCGTTGGAATTCCAAATGCTCATGGGTTAATGATTATGAACTTACAAAAAATCAGTCAGTGATATACACAAACAATCCCTGTGTCAGCCGGAAATCCGACAATCTTTCACGGATAAGCCGTGTGAAAAATTCACACAGATGGTTAAAGCATTCCATAATAATAGGCCCGGAAAGACTGAGGATAATATTGTCAATTTTTACATGGGAGACCTTCCAAGGATCCCCCTCTATTGACACCGAATAATGTAGCGTATCACTCTGGAAATTTTCATATTTATGTTCTTTTGCAATCCCTGTCCATTTTTCCAGGCTGTCGCATTCGGACACTTCTTTCAGGATATCATTGGTTTCTGGTTTTTTATTTTCAAACCGCAGGTCATAGAAGGCTTTAAGAAAAGGTGTCATCTCTTTTTTTGCCACATCCGGTTTCAGATCAAGCACAATGAAATCTTTATCTTCATGAACAGAATAGATTTCAGATCTGTTAAACCTTCTATCCAATTCACCTTTGCATTCCGATGCTAAAATAAATCTCTCTTTGAAGTCTCTTTTGCGAGCCACTATTCGGGTGGCAAGTCCGATTACCAAATAAGCACTCATTTTTAATTCATTTTATGTTAATATATTTTTTTTCAATTCTCAGTTGCCTCTATCACCTTTATTCGCTTACGTCTTTCTTTGAGTCGTCTCCCAGTTGTTTGGCCTCTTCACTTTCGAGGGTGTTAAGGTAGTCCTTGGCGTTGAGCGGGGAGACTACCGAATGCCCCAACTCCTTCTCAATCAACTTGCGGGCACCGAGAGCCACCTCGCCGCCCCGTTGTGCTATACCAGCACTCTCACCGAAGCCTTGTGGGTTTTCCTGATTTGATATTTCTGCCGCTGTACCTTCGGCCAACATGTTGAGGCCTTGCGCACCTCTATACTGCGCATGCGCTGGGTGATCCATTTTTCGCTGTAACCTAGACGTCGGTAGTCCTGCACCGCCATCTGGAACGCCAGTTCCGGGTCTATCATCTGGTTGATGCGCTGACTGCCAACCTCGGCAAGCCACTGCTTGAGCGGCTCGGCCTTGCGCGACGGGATGTTTTGCACGATACGCAGAATGCCCTGTAGCGTGGCGGCACGGGTCTTGTAAAATTTCCCGTCAACAGCACGCATTCGAGTGGGGGGACAAATTGTCCCCCACCTTGATTTCAGTTCGGGGTCGCGCTTGAGCATCTTTTTGATATAATCCTTGGGGTTTGCACTTTCGGTGAGCACCTGCACAATGTCGTTCACGCAGAAGTAGTACTCCTCGGCCTCGGCATCCCATACGATGCGCACATTAACGCCCTCAAACGCCTTTATGATAGACTCTTTTGACATATTTTAAAAAATGCATTTTTATTTTAGTAAATTATTTTTCCATTTTTTTAGGGTTGTGAAATAAAGAACGTCTGATATCCTCGGAAAGGATATGCAAAGGTAGCTCTTTTTGCAATACGAACCGCATTTTTCCGAAAAAAAACAGTGTGCCGCATACGAAACACCGCAAACGTGGCGTTATTACAAAAAAAACAAAATGAAACGTACTGGTATCATAAACCGAATTGCAAGCGAACTGCAGCGAGTCGCACCGGATGCGGAAAAAATATTGTACGGCAGTGAAGCGCGTGGTGACGCTTTGCCGGACAGTGATATTGATTTGCTGATACTGATTGACGGTGATAAAATATCCATTGCCCAGGAGGAGGAGATAACCACACCGCTATATCAGATTGAGTTGGAAACCGGTGTCCCCATTCATCCAATTGTGATGTTGAAGAAGAACTGGTTTCACCGTCCTTTTAATACCCCGTTCTATATTAATGTAATGAATGAAGGAATTGCGCTATGAAACATGAATTAGATGAAGAAAGCAGAAACTTCATTTTACGACCAACAGGATGTGAGAGACTTGAAAGAAAAGGACGTCCAATTGATTGACACGATTGAAAAAATGATTTGAGTGCTGGTTTGAGAATCAGCTATTCTTCCTTTTCGGGTGTCTTCATCACCCTGCGAAGCTCCTCCTCGGAGACGCCAATCGCCTTCAGCCTGCTGACAATCGCCTGCCGCTCGAAGCAATCGTGTGAAAAAAGTATTTGCTGTGATGTCCTTTGCCTTCTACTGGTTCTATGGTCGTTTTTTTCGTCCTTAGAAAGGAGGTCTCCTCAAAAGATAGCGTAAACACATATCCTTCACGAAACTTTAGTGGATTATTTCGGACCGCTTCGTTAACACGTTTCGTTTCCACTCCATATATTTCAGCTACATCGCGGTCGAGCAAAACCTTTTGATTTCGAATAACAATGATTTTTTATTCAACCATTTTCATTAATGCAGGCATCAATCTTCTTTCATCTGTGTCTAATTTATTCATTTTATTTACATTTTTATTTAAAAGATGTGTTTTCTCCGCAGGAACGGACTTGCAAAGATACAACATTTTGGAATACCAGTGGGCAATTTGGCAGGAATTATTTACACGGCATCCGGGGCGGATGCCTCCATCACCCTGCGAATCTCCTCCTCGGAGACGCCAATCGCTTTCAGCCTGTCGGCAATCGCCTGCCGCTCCTCCGCACGGCCCTGCTCAATGCCTTTCTGTAAGCCCTGCTCAAGACCCTCAGCAAGACCTTTTGCGCGGCCTTGCTCAATACCTTGCTCAATACCTTGCTCCAGGCCTTTGGCAAAACTTCTTTTTTCTGCGTTTACGGTAAAGGCCTTCTCCAACCTTACCATATCCCAGAAATAGTCGTATTCCGCCAACTCCTTGTCATCGAAAGCCGACTCGCGCAGTTGGCTCACCGCCTCGCGCACATCGGCGTTTGAGGTCAGCTCATCCGGGACACGCTGCGTGGACTCGTCAATCTCCGTCAGGTAGCGGAGCCACAGCTCCTGCATCATCTTCACGTTGCCGTTGCCCGACCTGAACTTCGGCAGCTCCACGAACACCAACTGCAGACCCTCTATCACCTTGTCCGTATCTTTGATGTTCACCACCTTGTAATGGTGGTAGTACTCCGGCGTGTCAGGCTCGAAGACTTCGTTGACAAGGTTGAGTGACCACACTGGCTGGAACAGGGTGTAGTCGTCTCCCCTTTCGGCTTGCTTGACATAGGCCTTTGCCGCGTTGAAGAAGACACGGGTTTTGAACTCGGGGCTCCAGTGTATCTGCATCTCCACAAGAAATTGCCGCCCAAGCGTATCCTTGCAGCGCACATCCACTATGCTGTACTTGCGCAACGGTGTCTGAGGAATCAGCTCCGGTGTGAGATATTCCACGCTGGTGATCCGTTCCTCCTCCGAAAGTGGAAGCAGCGCATTCAGCAGGCTAATCATCAAATGCTTGTGCTCTCCGAACACCTTCTTGAACGTCAGGTCGGTTTTGGGGTTCAAATACATTTTTTTGCTTTTTCTTTTCTCATTTTCAGATTCTGTTTTTTTTCCGTATGTTTCCATTTTTTGTTATTTTAGGGTTGTGAAATAAAGAACGTCTGATATCCTCGGAAAGGATATGCAAAGGTAGCTCTTTTTGCAATACGAACCGCATTTTTCCGAAAAAAAAACAGTGTGCCGCATACGAAATGCTGCGTTTGCGTGGGTTAAAAAAAAATTGTAAAAAAAATCATCCATGCCGCATTTCGCATTGTTTTTTTGTTTTAATTTGCGGTTGAAACGGAAGCGGATTTCCCCGGTGCGTTGTTTTTAACACAAGGCAGTTAAAAACAGCGGATTGGAGCGTATCAAACCTGTTTTTTTTTACCCGTGATATGGGGAATTTTGGGAAAAAATGGGGATTTTTATGCAAATCCGGCCTTCCTTTTAAAAAAAAGATAAAAACAGGGACAAAAACATGTTGATAACAGAAGGCACCTTTAACAGCTCCATTGACAGCGGCGGACGATTCCAGCTGCCTGTGGCCTTGCGCCCGGTCAGTGCGCAGGTGGAGGGGCGTTTTGTGATGAACATGGGTGTGGAAAAATGTATCACCCTCTACCCGATGGACGAATGGCAGGTATACCGGCAGCAGCTTGGTGAACTGAACGTGTTCCGTCCCGACCAGCGCGCACTGGTGCGCTTTTTCCTGAGCAGTGCCACGGAGGTGAAGGCGGATGCCAAAAACCGTCTTCTCATCCCCAAGCATCTTGTGCAATATGCCGGCTTGGAGAAGGATTTGCTGGTGGTGGGGATGCTGCATTTTCTTGAAATCTGGAATCCTGACCGCTATTTGGAGAACATGATGCAGATTCCGGCGCAGGAGCAGGCGGCGGTCTATGAACTGGCCGAGCGTCTGCATCAGAGCCGGCAGAAGGGAGGGGCCGAATGACCGGATACCATCGTCCCGTGCTGTTGGCAGAGAGTGTGGAAGGGCTGGCTGTAAAGCCCGACGGCATCTATGTGGACGTGACTTTCGGTTCGGGACAGAGTTCCCGCGCCATCCTAGAGCGGCTTGGTCCGGAGGGTCGGCTCTTCTCCTTTGATCAGGATCAGGATGCCGAAGCCAACCGTATTGATGACCCGCGCTGCACTTTCATCGCCGCCAATTTCAAACATATCCGCAATTACCTTCAATTCCATGGGGTGAGCCAGGTGAATGGCATCTTGGCCGACCTTGGTGTCTCATCCCACCAGTTTGATGTGGCCGAACGGGGCTTCAGCACCCGCTTTGACGGCCCGTTGGACATGCGGATGGACCGCAGCAGGGGGCTGACAGCCGCAGATGTGCTGGCCTCTTATGGCGAAGATGAGCTGGCTGACCTTTTTTACCGTTATGGTGAGGTGCATAACAGCCGGCGTCTGGCGCGGCTGATTGTACAAAGCCGGACACAAACGCCCATTACGCGCACGGAACAGCTGCGGGAGCTGGCGACATTATGTAGTGACACTGCAAACCGCAACCGCTTCCTGGCACAGGTGTTCCAGGCATTGCGCATGGAGGTGAACGGCGAGATGGAGGCTTTGTCCGCATTGCTTACCCAAAGTGTCGGGATGCTCAAACCGGGCGGACGGCTTGTGGTGATTGCCTACCATTCGTTGGAGGACCGTATGGTCAAGCGTTTTTTGCGTAGCGGCAATCTGGAGGGGAAGGAGGAGAAGGATTTTTATGGGAATCCGCTCTCCCCGTTCCGGTTGGTTACCCGCAAGGCGGTAATCCCCTCCGAAGCCGAGTTGGCGGAAAACAGCCGCAGCCGCAGTGCACGCCTGCGCATAGGAGAGAAAACAAACATTGTGAAAACCAGTTAGGAGATGGCCAACCATTTTGACCCGGAATATATACGCCAGCAGCAGCTGCAGCAGGAGGAGGAGCGGAGGCAGCAGCAACAGCAGCAGCCGAAGAAACCGGCACCTGAAAAGCCGAAGGTGAGCCGTTCGGTCTCGGAGGCGGGGATGGCGCTGCGCCGCTTTTTGGGCGGTGAGTTCCTCCACAAACTGCATTTCTGGAAAAACATGCCATACTTCATAATGGTGTTCGTAATGCTGATTGTGTTGATTTACATTAATTTGAAAACCCTTTCATACCAGACGCGGCTTGAGATGCTTGACAAGACAAGAATAGAACTGAACGACAAATATATACGGATTATGGACAGGCGTGAGCAGCTGAATGTGGACGAAAGCCGCAGGGAGGCGCTGCTGGAGGTTTACCGGAACAAGGGTTTTGTGGATGACAGCAGCCTGGTTTACATGCTCCACGTGGACGGGAAGGAGGGAAGGCCATGAAAAGGAAACTCTCCGCCAAGGCGTTGTTCGTCTATTTCATCCTGTTGGCTTGGGGTGTGATCATCATCGTCAGGATGTTCACACTGGTGCTGACCAAAGGGGACGCCTACCGTGGGGAGTTCAAGGACACACTGACGGTGGATGACCGTTTTTTCCGGTTGGACAGCAGCAGGATACGCGGATTCAGGGGAAATGTCTATTCCTCCCGTGGCGAATTGCTCTCCACCACCATTCCGATTTACGACCTCTATTGGGAAATCGCCAAGGTCGGGGTGCGGGAGGAGGATTCCGCCTTTTTCATGCAGCGGGTCGACTCGCTGGTGTCCCTTTTCTGCAAACTGACCCCAAAACGCAGCCGCGAATTCTATGAGGAGCGGGTCAAACAGGCTTATGTCTCCTATTATCAGCAGTGCAGTGCGCAACAGCGGATAATTGGGGGCGATGTTGACAAGGAATCGCGCCGGGCGGCGAAAAGGCGTTTGGCGGCCATTAAGGATTCTTTGAAAGACAAATATTTGATTGTGAAGATTTCCGTGGATGAAATGCCCTCCACATGGGTGCGCCGTTCCGATTGGGATGCCATCCGTTTTCTTTTCACTGCCCAGGAGGACGGACGCAAGCGGACCTATTACGGCGGTTGCCGGGTGGATGAACGGTATGTGCATCACAATGTATATGATGACTATGCGGCATCGGTGATTGGCAGCATGAACGAATCCCGCCATTACAGCGGGCTGGAGGGCTACTATGACAGCCTGCTCGCCGGTGAGAACCGCATCTACCGCCAGCTGTTTGTGAACAAGGTGCTGGTCCCCCTGCGGGAGAACCAGATGTTGCAGGCGCAGAACGGCTGCGACATTGTCACCACCATCGATGTGGATATTCAGCGTGTGGTCGAACAGGCGCTGCGTTCACAGCTGGAACAGCTGCAGACACGTTGGGGCTGTGCACTGCTGATGGAGACGGCAACCGGTGAGATCAAGGCCATCTCCAGCCTGACCAAAACCCCGGAAGGATACAAGGATTATGTGGAACATGCCATTTCGGAAAGCTATGAGCCGGGTTCCACATTCAAGCTGATCTCGCTGATTGCGGCGTTGGATTCCAAAAAGATAGATACCGGTGACATGGTGCATTGCGAAAAGGGGATCCGCACGTTGAAATGGGCCTTTGAGTTTTCCGACAACGACGGACTTTATGAGGCGGCACAGGCGGGATACCGCACGTTGGACCAGTTCTTCTACAAGATACATCAGATGGGTCTGGACAGCAACCTGATGCTGGAGGTGAGCGGTGCGGAACAGCCACGGGTGACCACGCTGACCCGCAGCAATGTGGATTACCACAGCATCACCCATGGCTACGCCGTCAAGATGCCTCCGGTGTATATGGCCGCCTATTACAATGCCATAGCCAACAACGGCAGGTTCATGCGGCCCTATCTGGTTAAGGAGGTGATTTATCCCAACGGTCGTCGGGATGTCCGCCATCCGGTTGTGGTGCGGGAGCGGATATGCTCCCCGCTGACGCTGGCAAAGGTCAGGGCATGTCTGGAGGGTGTGGTCACCACCGGCACCGGCCGGCGGGCTCAGGACAAGTATTACCGCCTCCATAAGAACGACACCACACTTTCCGTCCGTCCGCTGCTGGCCGGAAAGACGGGCACCGCGCAGCTTTACAGTCAGGGTTATCTGAACGAGTTCAACGCCTCATTTGTCTGCTATTTTCCGAGCGAACGGCCCAAGTACACCTGTATGGTGCTTATTTCCGGAACTATAGCCGACGGCGGTGTTGTGGCGGCTCCTGTCTGTCGTGAAATAGCTGAAAAGATTGCCCAACGGGATTTCAGTATGCGGAACTATGTCTACCGTGACGCGTTATGGAACCGCTATCCTACGGTGGCATTGGGCTATACGCCCGAGCTTATGATGATATACCGCAAGCTGGGCTATAGGATCCGTCCGGTCATGTCGGCATGGTCTTCAGTCAGTCCCTCTACAGGCAGGGACAGCCTGATGGTCATGCATCCGCGTGTCGTGGGGGATTTGGCAAATGCACTCAAAGGTTCATCAGCAAAGGATGCCGTCTATCTTCTGGAACGGAAGGGCTACCGTGTCCGGCTGAAGGGTGCGGGCAGGGTGAGGGATGTCTCATACTCCGGCGGCTGGGCTTTTGTGACATTAGGTAACGAATAAATGTGTATGGGAAAATGAAGACGGTAAGTGAACTGATACAATCCTTGGAGGTGCTCTCGCTGCGCGGCGATACCGGTGCGGAGGTGGTGGGAATATGCTTTGATTCCCGTGAGGCCGTGCAGGGATATATGTTTGTCGCCCAACAGGGGGAGCAGGCGGACGGGCATCGTTTTGTGCCGCAGGCGGTGGCACAGGGTGCCTGCTGCGTTGTGGTGGAGCGGATGCCGGAATCCTGTCCGGAAAATGTTTGCGTGGTGCAGGTCGCCGATTCGCACCTTGCCTTGGCGCAACTGGCCGCCGCCTTTTACAACCATCCTTCCCGCGAGCTGAAACTGGTGGGAATCACCGGCACCAACGGCAAAACCACGACGGTCACGCTGCTGTACCGGCTTTTCACAGCCTTGGGACACAAGGTGGGATTGCTCAGCACCATTGAAAACCGTATTGGGGATGAGGTGCTTCCCGCACACCATACCACCCCGGATGCACTTGAATTACAGAGGCTCCTGCGTCAGATGGCGGATGCCGGATGCAGCCACTGCTTCATGGAGGTGAGTTCGCACTCAATTGTTCAGCAGCGTGTTGCGGCATTGCATTTTGCGGGTGGCATTTTCAGCAACATCACCCACGACCATCTTGACTACCACAAGACATTTGCCGCCTATATCGCGGCGAAAAAGGCCTTTTTCGACAATTTGCCCGCGACAGCTTTCGCCCTGACCAACGCAGATGATGCGAACGGACGCGTCATGCTGCAGAATACGGCGGCACATCCGTACACTTACAGTCTGAAAAGCAGCAATGCCGATTTCAAGGTCCGTGTGGTGGAGTGCCAGATGCAGGGGATGCAGCTGGAATTGGACCGCAAGGAGGTCTGGACACGTCTGACGGGTGAGTTTAACGCCTATAACCTTGTCGCCATTTATGCAACCGCCTGCCTGTTGGGGGAGGACAAGGAGGGGCTTCTGCTGCACCTGAGTGCGCTTGAGCCTGCTGAGGGACGTTTTTTCTGCATTCATGGAGGTTGCGATGTGACCGCCATTGTGGATTACGCCCACACGCCGGACGCACTTGAGAATGTGCTGCGGACTATCCTGAAAATCCGCCGTTCCGGGCAGCGCATACTGACGGTGGTCGGATGCGGCGGCAACCGTGACAAGAGCAAACGGCCTGAAATGGCACAGATTGCCTTCAAGTACAGCGACCAGCTGATACTGACCTCTGACAATCCCCGTTACGAGGAGCCCATGGATATTTTGGAAGATATGCGTAAGGGGCTGGAGGGGAAGGATGAGGCTGCCTATCTGGTCAATGCGGACCGGCGCGAAGCCATAAAATGTGCGGTGCGGCTGGCCCGCCCCGGCGACATTGTGCTGGTGGCCGGCAAGGGGCATGAAAAGTACCAGGAAATCAAAGGTGTCAGGTATCCGTTTGACGATGTGGAGGTGGTAAGAGAATATTTATGTAGTGAATCATTGGTAAAGTAAAGGAAATATGCTCTATTCTTTTTTCAAGTGGTTGGATGTGAAATTCGATTTTCCGGGTGCCGGCGCGTTCCAGTACATCTCGTTCCGTATGGCGCTGGCGGCTGTGGTTTCACTGTTCCTTTCCATGATTATCGGGAAATATGTCATCAGGCTGCTGAGGAAAAAGCAGGTGAAGGATGACAACCGCGAGGAGCTGAAGCTGGCCGGTGTGGAAAGCAAGCGGACCACACCTACCATGGGCGGCATCATCATCCTGGCCAGCCTGCTGGTCTCCGTCCTGCTGTTTAACCGTCTGGACAATATCTACATTTTGCTGATGTGCGTCACTACTGTGTGGTTGGGCACCCTCGGTTTCATCGATGATTACATCAAGGTGTTCAAAAAGAACAAAAGGGGATTGCCTGCAAAGGGCAAATTGCTTGGACAGATTATTTTGGGTCTGTTTGTCGGGGCGGTGCTCTTTTTCCATCCCGATGTGGTGATCAAGGAGAAATGCAACGCCAGCAGCTATGTGCAGACCGAGGAGGTGTTCGGTGTGGAGAATGCGGAGGCGAAGGGAAGCCACGCCTACCAGTGTGTGGAGTCCGAAAAGTCGTTGAAGACCACCATCCCTTTTGTCAAGAACCATGAGTTTAACTATGCAGTGTTGCTTAAATGGCTGGGCGACGGCTACGAACGATGGGCCTGGCTGGTGTATATCCCCATCATCATTTTAATAATCATGGCGGTCAGCAATGGCGCGAACCTGACGGACGGTCTGGACGGACTGGCCATCTCCACGGCAGCGGTCATTGTTGTGGCATTAGGTGTGCTGGCCTATGTGTCAGGTAACACCATTTTCGCCGACTACCTGAACATCATGTATATCCCCAATTCCGGCGAGCTGATGATTTTTGCCGGTGCCATGTTGGGGGCATGTCTGGGCTTCTATTGGTGGAACTGCCATCCTGCCCAGGTCTTCATGGGAGACACCGGTTCGCTGGCCATCGGCGGCATCATTGCGGTCTTCGCCATCATTATCAGGAAGGAGCTGCTGCTGCCGATACTGTGCGGCATCTATCTGGTGGAGAGCCTGTCGGTCATTATCCAGACCATGTACTGCAAGATTTACCGCAAAAAACACAAACTTCCCAAAAACCAGTTGGTCCCAGTTGAAAAACGGCCCTTCTGGATGACCCCTCTGCACCACCATTTCCAGAAAAAGGTGGAGCATGTCGAGGAGGAGGTCAGCCGTCAGCAGCTGCCGGAACATCTTAAGGCGGTGGAGATAGCTGAGAGCAGAAAAAACTATCATGAAGCGAAAATAGTCCAGCGCTTTTTCATCATCGGCATTTTATTGGCGGTGCTGACAGTGCTTACATTAAAAATCAGATAAACCGGAAAGAAGATGAAGAAAAGAGTTGTATTGAAGGAACAGGAGAAAATTACGGCATTCCGTCCGAACAATTTCTTTGCCGACCAGTTGGTGTATGCGCGAAACCAGACCCTTCGCCGGCTGATGGATGTGCCTGCCTCGCAGCAGGTCCGGCTACGGGAGGTGGGACGCATCGGAGGGGTGCAGTTTCTGGAGGATACGGACTGCCGGGACGAGCATGCCTTGGGCTTTGCATTGGAGAGTGTCGGCCATCCGATCTATTGGATTACCGGCGGGAAGGATGCCTTGCTTAACTATTCCTCCCTGCTGCCTGTGGTGGCCGAAAAGGTCAGGGCGGTAATTGGCATTGGTTCGGACAACAGCCGGTTGCTACGCATATTTTCCCCGTATGTTGAGGTGTTTGACTGCCGTTCCATGGAACAGGCGGTGAAGACAGCCTATTATTCCGCAGACAATGGGGATGTTGTGATGTTGTCCTCACCTTGTGCCTGTGACAGTTGCTTTGCAGATGCGCAGGAGCGTTCGCTCCGGTTCCGGGAGGCGGTGAAAGAATTGTAGGAAAGATGGAAAGGGAGACGGGCAGACATTTCAGCATTCGGCGTTGGTTTGATGGGGACGGTGTGATCTGGGGCATCATGATATTTCTGTGCGTCAGTTCCATGGTGCTGATTTACAGTGCTGCCTCCAACCAACTTTTCAGTCCGACGGAAAGGCACAACCTCATGCCCTACATACGTTCACACGGCTTTTTCCTGCTGTTGGGCATCGTGGTGGCAGCTCTTGTGCAGCATGTCGATTACCGCCGTATCGCCCCCTATTCGCGGCTTGGTTATATGGTCGCGCTGGCTTTGCTGCTTACAACCATCCTTATGGGTCATGGAAGCGGCGGGGTGCAGCGTTCCCTCTCCGTGTTTGGTGTGGAGGTGCAGACCTTCTACATTGTAGTGATGCTCGTGATTGTATATGCCGCCCATGCCATCGCCCGGTTCGGGAAGCGCATCAATGATATACGGAAGGTTTATCTTCCGTTCCTGCTGATGATTGGCATTGCCTGTGGCGGTCTGATGTCCCAGAATGTATCCACGGGTGTGATTCTGTTGTGCACCTGTTTGTTCATGCTGTTTGTGTCCGAATTGAAGTTCAAGTACCTGCTCTGTACAATCGGTGTGTTGGCCGCAGTGCTCGTGCTGCTGGTGGCCACCAGCGGTTTTGGTATCCGCGCTTTGGACCGTTTCCAGACGGTGCATGCGAGGGTGGAGCGTTTCTTTGACAAGAGCGCTGACAAGGATGTCCGTTCGCGGGTGGCCGAAATGCGTGACAGCGATGTGGACAATATCCGGCAGGAGGTGCAGGTGGAGGGCGCGGTTTCGACCGGCGGTATCCTGCCGCTCAACGGGCCGGGCAATTCAATATACAGTAAAACTCCGCAAATCTATTCGGACTGTATTTTCGCCATTGCGGTGGAGGAATATGGTGTGCTGATCAGCTGTCTGCTGATTTTCGCCTACCTGCTGCTGTTCTACAGGATATTCCTGATGCTGCGGAATGTGCCGACGCCTTTTGGCGCCTATTTGGCCGGCGGGCTCGGATTTTGGATAGTGTTCCAGGCGTTGGTGCATATCAGCGTCTGTGTGGGGGTCTCCCCAAACACAGGGCAGACACTGCCGATGGTGAGCTGGGGGAACGCCTCCATTATGGTGACTTCGGTTTGTTTCGGTTTGTTGCTGAACATCAGCAAAAGCAAGCGAAAAAGTGAAAAACAACCTATGAAAGGGGAAGAGAATGAGTAAACGTGTGATTGTTTCCGGCGGAGGGACTGGCGGACACATTTTTCCCGCCATCGCCATTGCCAATGCGGTGAAGGGCCGGTGGCCTGATGCGGAGATTCTGTTTGTCGGCGCCAACGGGCGTATGGAGATGAAGCGGGTGCCTGAGGCGGGCTATCCGATTCGCGGCATTGACTGTTACAGCCTGCGGAGGGATTTGACTTTCGGTGGCTTGTGGGAAAATATGAAGCTGCCGGTCCGGCTGTTGGGTGAAAAGCGTGCGGCACGGCAGATTGTCAAGGAGTTCAAACCTGATATAGCCATCGGTGTCGGCGGTTATGTCAGCTGGCCTGTGCTGGATGCGGCGGCCTCCATGGGAGTGCCCACGCTGATCCAGGAACAGAACTCCTTTCCGGGAAAAACAAACAAGATGCTGGCTTCCAAGGCGGTCAGGATTTGTACCGCCTATGACCATCTGGAACGTTTTTTTCCAAAGGAGAAGACCGTAAAAACCGGCAATCCTGTGCGTCAGGACATTATTCACCAGCCAGAGGATTTGTCGGCGGCATACGCCTATTTCGACCTGAATCCGCAAAAGTTCACGGTGTCTGTGGTTGGTGGCAGCCTCGGTGCGCGGACCATCAACGACAGCGTGCGCGGCTTCATCGACGATTTGCGGGAATTGGATGTGCAGTTTGTCTGGCAGACCGGCGAATATTATTATAACGCCTACAAGGAGATGATCAGCGGTCTTCCGAACATGCGGATGATGCCATTTGTCAAGCGGATGGATTATCTGTACCAGGTTTCCAACCTGATTGTGTCACGTGCCGGTGCGCTTTCCATCTCGGAACTCTGCATTGTGGGGAAGCCCTGCATCCTGATACCCTCCCCAAATGTGGCGGAGGACCATCAGACCAAGAATGCGCGGGTGCTGTCAGATGCGGGCGCGGCTGTGCTGCTGCCCGATGCGGAGGCCCGCAGCCAGTTGAAATACCAGATATGGGAGTTGGTGGAAAACCGCCAGCAGTGTGAGTCCATGAGCCGGAATATCCGGCAGTTCGCCCTGCCGGATGCCACGGAAAACATTTTAAAGGAGATTGTCAATATCATAGGAGCTTGATATGTGCAGGTTGCCCTCAGAATGGAAAAATATATACATGATTGGAATCGGCGGCATCGGGATGAGTGCCCTGGCACGCTATTTCCGGCAGTGCGGATGTGATGTCGCCGGTTATGACCGGACGCCATCCCCACTGACACGTCAGCTGGAGCAGGAGGGGATATCCGTGTGTTATGATGAGGATCCCGCCCTTCTGCCGGAAAGGACCGACCTGCTGGTCTACACTCCGGCTGTTCCGTCCGACCATGCGCAATTGGTCAGGTTGAGGGAAATTGGTGTCCCATGCATGAAGCGTGCGGAGGTGTTGGGGCTGATAAGCCGGAACCTGTGTACGGTGGCACTGTCCGGCACGCATGGAAAAACCTCCATGACCGCCCTGACCACCCTGTTGCTGCAAGGTGATGAGCCGTTGACCGCCTTTATCGGCGGCATCGCCTCAAATTTCCAGTCAAACCTTGTGCATGAACCCGGTGCGGTGCGGATGGTGGTGGAGGCCGATGAGTTCGACCGCTCCTTTCTGCAGCTGCATCCGGATGTGGCGGTTGTCAGCTCGATGGATGCGGACCATTTGGATGTATATCACAACATTGAATCGCTCAGGGAGGCGTTCGACACCTTCACACGCCAGATCAGGCCGGGCGGCTGCCTCATTACCAAACCGGAGCTGGCTGGGCTGTTGCATCCTTCCGTGCCGGTACTGACCTATAGCCTTCACGATGATTCCGCCAGTTTCGTGGTGGAGGGGCTGCAGATTGCGGACGGTTGCAGCCGCTTTGATGTCCGTACTCCGGATGGGGTGTTGCACGACCTGCTGCTGCCGACTGCGGGGCTTTATAATGTGGAGAATGCCCTGGCGGCTGGGGCGGTTGCCTGCCACTTCCGGCTTGCTGAAGAAAAAATCAGGGGGCGTTTGGCACAATATAAAGGGGTTAAACGACGTTTTGAATATGTCATCCGGAGGCCGGATCGGGTTTATGTGGACGATTATGCCCACCATCCCAGGGAGTTGGAGGCCTGCATCGCCTCTGCACGCAGATGGTATCCGCAGCGTAAAATCTGTGGGGTGTTCCAACCGCATTTATATTCGCGGACCCGTGATTTCGCTGATGCCTTCGCCGCCGCGCTATCTTTGCTGGATACGGTGGTGCTGTTGGATATCTATCCGGCGCGTGAGGAGCCTATACCGGGTGTCAGTTCACGGCTGATTTTTGATAAGATGCCGTTGAAGGATAAATATATCTGCACCAAGGAGGAACTGATTCCCCTGTTGAAGCGGTTGGATCCGGAGGTGCTTCTGACAATGGGTGCCGGTGATATTGACCGGTTGGTGGATAAAATAGGAAATGCGTTGTAACAAAGGTACATGAACAGGAAAAGAATTATCGGGATTGCGGTTGTGTCAGGGCTGTTGCTCTGCTGCCTGCTGGCCTGTCTGCTGCTTTCAAGGGGGAAGGTGTACCGTGGCGTCCGGGTGAAGATGCTGTATCATTCCGACACCCTGGTGACAACGGAAGACCTGAAAACCTATGTGAAGGAGCATTGTACCCCGGTCTCCGGTAAGTTGAGGCGTTCTGTCAACCTTTCGCAGTTCGGAAGCCGCATCCGTCGCTGGCCTTATGCGGATACGGTGCGTGTCTCCGCAGACATGGGCGGCATAATCCATGTGGAGGTGGTGCAGGCCAAGGTGCTGCTGCATGTCATCAACAGCAGCGGTGCCTCCTTTTATCTGGCTAAGGTTGGCAATTCAGGCCGGATGCTTCCCCATTTTCCGGGTCATGCGGTCCGGGTGCCGGTTGCGTCCGGGGCTATTCCAGACACCTGCCAGCCCAATTTGGTGATGGAATGGCAGGATTCCTCCGTGTGCCATGATCTGATGGCTGTGGCGGACTGTCTGGACCGTAATCCGTTCTGGAAGGCGCAGACCAGCCAGATTTATGTGCGTAAAAAGGGGGATTATTGCCTGGTCCCCACGGTGGGGAACCATCTGGTGGAATTGGGTGGTGCCGATGGGTTGCAGAGGAAACTTGACAATTTATGGAATATATACACACAGGGCTTCAATGTGGCGGGGTGGCAACGTTATGCCAAAGTCAGCCTGCAGTTCGGAGACCGCATTCCGTGTGAAAAACGTACAATTCAATAGAGGGAGGAAATTATGCGTAAAAAACAGAAGGAAATCAAATCCAATGTGCCGTCGAATGAAGGCTATATTTCTGTAGGTTTGGACATTGGAACCACCAAAGTGGTGGTTTTTGTGGGACGGCGCATACCGCATTCCGACAAGGTGGAGATTCTCGGACAGGGAGAAACCATCTCAGTCGGCGTGCAGCGTGGCCAGGTCATCAACATTGCCAAAACAGTCACTGCCATCAGCCATGCCATCAAGCAGGCGTGCGCCACATCCCATTTGGTGATTGACGCGGTGGTGGTGGGTATCGCAGGACAGCACATCAACAGCTTTCATTCCAAGCAGGAGATCAAGCGCAGGAATCCGGACAACCTGGTCTCTGCGGAGGATGTCCGGCAGCTGATAGACGAGGTGTTCATGGTGGCTGTGCCGCCGGGCAGCAAAATCATCGATGCGATTCCGCAGGAATTTTTCGTGGATGACTGTCAGGATCTGGTGGATCCGGTCGGGGTCACCGGCACCCAGCTTGGTTCGGATTTCAACATAATCACTGGCAGCGAGCAGCACATCCGTAATGTCATCCGTTGTGTCCAGCAGTGTGACCTGCACATGGAGGGACTTATCCTGGAACCGCTGGCATCTGCTGCCGTTGCGCTGGACGATCGGGAGAAGGAGTCCGGCGTGGTGCTGGTCGACATTGGCGGCGGCACCACCGATCTGGCCATTTTCCACAACGGCATCCTGCGCCATACGGCGGTGATTCCTATCGGCGGTGATGTGATTACTGACGATATCAAGAATGTCTTCAAAGGCATTGTCAAGGAGGATGCGGAACGGATCAAGAAGGAGTATGGCACATGTGTGCCGGACACCAGCAAAGATGTGATTCTGGCTGTAAACGGCATCAAGGGCCGTCCCGCGGTGGAGATCAGGCAGAGTGAACTGGCCGAGGTGATTGTGGCACGACTGGATGAGATAATGGCACGCATCATGGAGGAGGTGCAGGCTTCAGGCTATGCTGACAAGCTGGGTTGCGGCATGGTGCTGACCGGTGGCGGCTCCCTGCTGAAGCAGATCAAGCCTTACGCGGAATACCGCACCGGCATGACAGTGCGCATCGGCCTGCCCGAGGAGGGTATTGTCTTCAATGAGGACACCAAGCACAAATACAACAGCCCGATCTATTCCACCGCGCTGGGGCTGATGCTTATGGGCGTACTGCAAAACGACATTCATCCGGTGGAGATGGATGAAATGATTGTTGAGGGTGATGCTGTCGGCACTGGCAATCGTAAGGATTATCCGACTCCGGAGCCGACCGGTCCGACCCCTGTCCGGATTATCTGGGAGAAGATGAAGACGGTTGTCGGAGGCTTCTTTATCCCAGACAGCGGCAGTGATGAGGAGTACGATGAGGATGATGAATTGCGCTAATCGGTTGAATATAATAATGTCAAAAAAATAAAAACATAACGCATGGAAGATAAAGATATTGATTTCACCATTAATCCGATAGAGGATATCCCCGTTACAAACAACCCCATACGGGACATTTCGGACAACATCATCCGGGTGATGGGTGTCGGCGGCGGCGGTGGCAACGCTGTCAAGCACATGTACAACATGGGCATCACCGGAGTGGAGTTCATGATTTGCAACACCGATGCACAGGCTTTGGAAAAGAGTCCCATTCCCATTAAGATACAGCTTGGTGACAGCGGGTTGGGTGCGGGTGCCAATCCTGAAGTGGCCCGCAAGGCGGCCTTGGAATCCGAAACCCAGCTGCAACAGGCGCTGGAGGGTGCGAAAATGCTTTTTGTGACTGCCGGTATGGGCGGCGGCACGGGAACAGGCGCTTCGCCCATTGTGGCCGATATTGCCCGAAGCATGGGTATCCTGACGGTCGGCATCGTGACCTATCCGTTCGATTTTGAAGGGGAGAGCAAGTTTAAGGTGGCCGATGAGGGCATTGACGAGCTGCGGCAGAATGTGGATGCGTTGATTGTCATCAAGAACGAGCTGCTTAAAACCTACTATCCGGACCTGACCCTCTCCAATGCGTTTGCCAAATCGGACGATGTGCTGCTGGTTGCGGCCAAGAGCATCGCAGAGCTTATCACCATCCATGGCAGCATGAACGTGGACTTCAACGATGTCAAGACAATTCTGGAGAACAGCGGCACCGCCATCATCGGTGCGGGCATAGGTGAAGGGGAGAACCGGGCACAGCAGGCGGCAGAGGCGGCCATCGCAAGTCCGCTGCTGGACCAGAAGAGCATCTATGGCGCCGAGAAGGCCTTGCTGTTCATCTCCTACGGTTCCGCGCATGAGATCACGATGGAGGAGCTGTCTGAAATCACCACCTGTCTGGAGCAGGCTACCTGCAACCTTCGAAGCAAGCTGATTTGGGGGCATGGAGCCGACGATTCGTTAGATGACAAGGTGCGTGTGACGGTAATCGCCACAGGTTTCCATGAAACTGCACCGAAGAAACCGGAAATCAACAATCTTAGGAATAATGAGGACGATCGGGAAATCCGTGTCAAACCTTTTGATGACAACGGAAACGGCATCAGACAGGAGGAACCGGATATTGAGATTGTGCCGGAACCTGAGAACATTAATCCGGAACAGGTTGTCATCCAAGTTGCGCCGCCGCCAACGCCGGGCAGGCCTTCCAACTATATCGACAATTCGCATCTCCGCCGTATGTCCGGAACGGATATGGATGAATATCTGAAAGAACCGGCCTACAAGCGGAGGCAGCAGTCTGACAGTTACGAATGTTCCTCCTATAGGGTTGGTGCCTACGGCATCACCCAGGATGCTTCCGCATATCTTAAAAACAAGGAAAGCATTGACTGATTCCAGTATGCGCAGAGGTTGGTTTTTCTTATGGGCGGTGGGCTGCTGTATGCTTCCCTGTCTGCTTTCGGCACAGGTGAAATACAGCAATGCCTTCCTGAACCTGGGTGTGGGTGCCAGGGGATTGGCCATGTCCGGCACCCAGACCGCTTCCGTCTCGGATGTCACCGCCGCCTATTGGAACCCTTCCGGCCTTTCTTCATTGGATGACCGGCAGCAGTTTTTCCTGATGCATGCCGAATATTTCGCCGGAATGGCGGCTTATGACTATGCCGGTTGGGCCTACCGGATGGATGATGGGCAGGGGCTTGCGGTCAATGTGCTGCGGTTTGCTGTGGATGACATTCCGAACACCACCATGCTGATTGACAACCAAGGCAACATCAATTACGAACGCATCTCCTATTTCACCTCGGCCGATTGGGCTGTGCTTTTGAGTTATGGGCGTGCCTTGCCGGAATTGGCGGAGGGACTCTCTGTCGGTGGCAGCGCCAAAATCATCCGCCGGCGCATCGGTGATTTTGCCGGTGCCTGGGGGTTCGGAATCGATTTGGGCTTGCGTTATGTGCTGGGGGAACACTGGCAGTTCGGCTTTGTGGCCTACGATGTGACAACCACCTTCAACGCCTGGACGCATTCATTGGGCGAGGAGGAGATTGAAGTGTTCAGGAGGACAGGGAACGAACTGCCGGAAAACGGCCTGGAGTACACACGTCCGCATTTTTCATTAGGAGCGGCTTACCGCACTGTATTTAAGGATGACTTCTCCGCGTTAGTCGCTTTGGATGCCGACCTGTTCTGTGACGGGAAGCGGCATGACCTTTTGTCCGGAAACACTTTCACCTTGGATCCGCACGCCGGTCTTGAACTTGGTTACAGGGAGATTGTCTTTCTGCGTGCTGGAATCGGCAATTTCCAGCATGAATCCGGTTTCGGGGATGAGGAATACACCACCTGTCAGGTGAATTTCGGGGTGGGAGTGCGCATCAAAAAGAGGGTGAGCATCGACTATGCCCTTACTGATTTGGGCGATGTCTCCATTGCCGTCTATTCGCACCTGTTTTCCCTGAAGGTTGTCCTTTAGGCTCCGGCTGTCCCATCCCTGACGGGGAATGCCGCCTCCACAATGCGTATTGCGTCCCTGGCCGCCTTCACGTCATGTGCGCGCAACATGTCCGCCCCCTGAATCAGTGCGATTGTGTGCGCCGCAACGGTGGCTTCGAGCGCATCGGACGGGGTTCCTCCGGTCACCTTGTATATCATGCTTTTTCTTGACAGCGCACATAGCAGCGGGCAGCCCAAGCTTTTGAATATGCCGAAGTTCCGGAGCAGCTCATAGTTCTGCTCCACGGTTTTCCCGAAACCGAAGCCCACATCAACAATCACATCCTTCACGTTGAGCAGGCGTAGTTTTTCCAACCGTTCGCTGAGGTGGCGGAACACTTCGGCGACCACATTGCCGTATTGGGTGTTATGCTGCATCACCTCCGGCCGGCCGGAGGTGTGCATCAGGATGTAGGGCACCTGCAGGGCGGCAACAGTGGGGAACATCTCCGTATCGAAGTCGCCGCCGGATATGTCGTTGATGATGGCTGCGCCGTTCTCCACCGCTGCCCGTGCGACGGAGGCCCGCCATGTGTCTATGGACAGTGTGGCCTCCGGAAAGCGGGCGTGCAGGTTCCGGACCGCCGCTGCTGCCACGCGCAGCTCCTCCGCTTCGGGCAGGGTCTCCGCGCCCGGCCTGGTGGACATGCAGCCGATGTCAATTATGTCCGCACCCTCGGCAAGCATCCTTTCCGCATGCGCGATGTAGTCTTTCTCCTCGTAATGGCGTCCGCCGTCGAAAAACGAATCCCTTGTGATGTTCAGTATCCCCATCACAAGCGGCCTCTCCGTGGAGAGCAGTCTGCCGTTGCAGTTGATTGTATATGGCATTTGAGGTTGTTTTCAGTTGTCAGTTTCCAGTGGATTGCTCCAGTTCGGATGAGGCCTCCTCCCATTGCTTCAGCAGCATGTCAATCTCATCCTTCAGCTGCTGGTATTCGCGGGAGAGCGCGCCGGAGGCGATCTCCTCCGCATGTTGTTCGGGTTGGTTCATCTTTCCGATGCATTCGTCCAGCGCCTGCTCCTTCGCTTCGATTTCGCCCTCAAGCATCCGGACCCGCTTCTCCATCTTGCGCTGCATGGTCTCCTGCCGCTTTTTCTCCTCCCACTGGTTCTTGCCGCTGTTTTCCATGCCTTTGGCGTTGCCGCGTGCGCTGTTGGCGGTGATTCCGGTCAGGATATCCTCCTTCTGGCGTGCAAGGTATTCCTCCATGTCGCCAAGGAACACTTTGATGCCCCTGTTCCGGAATTCCACAACCTTGTCCGTAAGTCCCTGCAGGAAATCGCGGTCGTGCGAGACGATTATCAGCGTGCCGTCATATCGCAGGAGCGCGTTTTTTAGCACATCCTTCGAGGTCATGTCAAGATGGTTGGTCGGCTCGTCCAGCAGCAGCACGTTGTATGGCTCCAGCAGCAGCTTGGCCAGTGCAAGCCGCGCCTTCTCACCGCCTGAGAGGACCGCCACCTTCTTGTCCATATCCTCCGCCTGGAACAGGAAGCTGCCCAATATGCCGCGGACCTTGAGCCGGACATCTCCGACAGCCACATCGTCCAGTGTCTGGAAAACGGTGCGGGTGTGGTCCAGCTTCTGGTTCTGGTTTTGGGCGTAGTAGCCTATTTTGACCATGTCGCCGGTGTGCAGTTTGCCCGACTGCGGGAAAATCTCCTGCATCAGCAGCTTCATCATGGTGGACTTGCCTTCGCCGTTTTTGCCCACAAAGGCCACCTTCTCCTTGTTCTCCACCACCATGCCGATGTTCTGCAGTATGTTTTTGCCCTGTTCGTAGGCGAAACTTAGCCCTTCCGCCTCAAATACCACGCGGTTGCATTTCGGCGCGGGAGGGAACAGGAACCGGATGCGCGAGGTGTCGGTCTCATCCACCTCGACCCGCTCCATCTTCTCTAGCAGTTTTATGCGGCTCTGCACCTGTTTGGCCTTGGTCGCCTTGTAGCGAAACCTTTCAATGAATGCCTCGATGTCGGCAATCTCCTTCTGCTGGTTGTCGAACATCTTCTGCTGGTGTGCTATGCGCTCCATCCGCTGCTCCACGTAGTCGTCGTAGCTGCATTTGTAGTCCTCAATGTGCCCGAGGGTTATCTCGATTGTTCGGCGGCAGACGGTGTTCAGGAAACGGCGGTCGTGGGAGACCAGGATCAGGCATCCTCGGTAGTTCGTCAGGAAGGATTCAAGCCACTGGATGGAGACGATGTCCAGATGGTTGGTCGGCTCGTCCAGCAGGATGATTTCGGTTCGCCGGAGCAGGATTTTGGCCAGCTCTACGCGCATCTGCCAGCCGCTGCTGAACTGGCTTACAGGCCGGTGGAAATCCTCCGGGGTAAAGCCAAGCCCCAACAGCACCCGTTCCATATCCGACTCGATATTGGCGGCTCCAAGATACTGCCTGCGGTTGTCGAGCAGGTTCAGACGCTCTATTATCTTGGAATATTCGTCGGAGGTGTAGTCCTCGCGCTCTGCAAGCTCACTGTTCAGGGCATCAATCTCACTGTCGATGCTCCGGATTTCGTCAAAGGCTTCGTATGTCTTCTCCCATACGCTCTTTCCGGTTTCAATCCGCATCTCCTGCGGCAGGTATCCAATGCGGAAACCCTTTGTGATGACAATGCTGCCGCTCTCCGGCTCCAGCTCATGTGCCAGAATCCGAAGCAGCGTGGTCTTCCCCGCACCGTTCTTCCCCACAAGTCCTATCCGCTCGTTGTCACCGATGACAAAGTTCAGGTCGCGGAAAAGGGGAATCCCGGAAAAGTAGACGGACAGATTGTTTGCGCTGATCACGGCTATTCGATGCCCGCAAAGTATTTCATGAACTGCATGCGCATGTATACCTCCGGATTGTCGATGCACCGCATGCTCAGTTTTCCCTGGAAGTCGCCGATGCTGCCGTATCCGTGCCTGCCCATCCAGTCGCGGATGCCGTCAAGGATGACGGAAATCTGCTGGATGCCTCTGGTGTACAATACAGTGGCAATCTGGAAGGTGTCGGCACCGGCCAGCAGCAGCTTAACCGCGTCCTCGCCGGTCACCACACCGGAGGTGGCGCTAAGGCTGCAGTCGATATTGCCGTCCATGATGGAGACCCAGCGCAGAGCCTCGTTGAAGCCGTCGCCCTCCTTGAGCACTTTGGCGGCGGTTATCTTCATCTGCTCCACATCGATGTCCGGCTCGTACATCCGCTGGAACAGCACCAGGGCGTCCGCACCGGCCTTGCGCAGCTTCAGCATGCTGTTCACAAAGGAGGTGAAGTAGCGGTTGGTCTTTACGGCCAGCGGTATGCGCAGGTTCTTTTTGATGTGGCGGATAATCTCCACATATTGTTTCTCCAGCTCCTCGCCGCTCATTTTCGGGTCGGCCGACATCAGGTTGAGGTTCAGCTCCAGCGCGTCCGCGCCAGCCTCCTGCACCCGTTGCGCGAAGTCGGCCCAGTCTCCGTCGCGATGGCAGTGGATGCTGGCTATGACCGGAATCCTTACATTCTTCTTCAGCTCCCGAATCAGCTGGTTGTACTTTTCGTAGGCGGCCATTTCGGTGTACTGCCGCACATAGTCGATGGCGCGGGTGTCGCCGTAATCCCCAGCGGACTCCATGGACTGGTAGGCCTCGTTGGAGATCTGCTCCTCAAAAATCGATTTCAAAACAACCGCACCTGCACCGGCCTTCTCCATCTCCATAATGTGCTCCACGGACTGGGTGAAGGCGCAGCTTCCGGCAATCAGCGGCGAGGGGAGGGTCATCCCCATGTATTTGCAAGTCAAGTCTGCACTCATGATTCAAATATTTATCGCATTAAAAAACTCACATCCTGGTTTGGCTGGTGCTCCTCAGCCTGAATTCCCTTCTCACGGTCGTAATGGAACACAACCATCGGCTTTCCGCCCCGGAGGTACAGTTTTTCGCCGGTAAGCCAGAGGGCGCAGGCCTCGCGCAGCCCCACAACGGTCATCTCCGGACGGACGGACAGATATTCGTTCAGCCTGTCCTGCCGCGTCTCGCCGCCGTGCTTGATCATCTTGTCGATTTCAGGGTGCGGGTCCAGATAGTGCGGGTTGATCTGGAAGGGCACAAGGTTCAGGGTCTCGAAGCTGGCGGGCTGCACAATAGGCATGTCGTTGGTGGTGCAGAGGGTGGGGCAGGCGATGTTGGAACCGGCGCTCCAGCCCACGTAGGGCGTGCCGGACATCGCCTTTTCGCGCACCGCCTCCATCAGGCCGTAACGGTGCATTTCGGCCACCAGGTGGAAGGTGTTGCCGCCGCCTACAACGATACAGTCGGCCTCCTTCACCGCCTTCACTTTGTCATCGAAGCGATGGACGGAGGTGAAGTTGGTCAGTCCCAGCTTTTCGGCAAAGACGGTTTTGACCCGCTCCTCGTAGGCATCGTAGCTTTTCGGATAGGCGTTCTTGTTGATGTAGACGCCGGCAAACGGCACAAAGACAATCCGGCTTTCCGCCGTAATCCGTTGTTTTTGGAAGAAAAGTTCCAGCTGGGTGACGGCCCAGGCCAGGTAAGGTTCCCCGAAATTGGTGGAGTTGCTAATTAAGAGCAGGTTCATGTCAAAATGATTTTAAATTTAATCAATGAAAATAAAAAAGCAAAGATAGCATTTTTTCCAATATGTTTTCGCATCATGGGGCGTAAAAAAGGAGGTGTGGAAAAACGGCCTTCTTTTCCGGATGCAAACCATCTGTTCATGGACAGGATTCCCAACAAGTCGATGTTCGTCCTTGTCAATCGGAGCTGTGCTGCCGCCGGATGATTTTTTTCCGCATTCTTTCAGACAAACAGGTCGTCCAATTGTGCCTGATACTGTACTGACGCGGAATACTCGTTCCGGTACAGGCCGTATGGGGTTATCCATGTCGGCAGGATGCCACAATGGGTTTTGGTCTCTCGTGTGAAGGCGGCGATACGGTTGCGGAGCTTCATATCCTCATCGGCGGTGATGACAAATTCCGATTGAGTGTATTTGATTTCGCAAAGGTTGATGAGACGGTCCGCCCGTTCAATTACCATGTCAATTTGTGCTTTTGGGGCGGAGGAACTTCTCCATGAATAGTATTCCACGGCAATCCGGTCAAGACCGAGCGCATGTCGTATCTGGTTAATATGCACCATGCACACATGCTCAAAGGCGAGCCCCTGCCATGTGTTGGCGACTGGTGTGTTCAGGTGCTGCTGCCAGTAGTCTTCTGTGGTTAGCTTTTTGGAAAAGGTGAGGTGGAAAAGCGTGAAGAGGTCGGTAAGTTGGAAATAGGCGTCGTTTTTTTTTGGTTTTCCGCCCACTTTGGAGACATATCGTCGGATGATGTCGCAATACTCCAAGTTTTCAAGTTGTTTGCTTAACGCACCGTTGGAGGAGACATTCTTATTTTGTGCAAAGATACAAAAAATGTATGGATAGGCTGCCAAAACTCTTAAAATTTTTGCAAAATGGCAGAATATAGCATCTATAATCTGCCAAAACTCATTTTTTTTTGCTGTTTTGGCACTCTATCGGTCGTGCTGCTTCTTGTTAAGTCTGATAAACCTGTTGATAGTAAGACCAAAACACATTGCAAGGAGTATAATCATTCCATAATTGGTGCGGGGTGCGGCAAATATATCCTTTAACGAGATGGCTGTGAGAAAAATCAGGAAAAGCATTATCACAGAAAATGATAATGTCCGTGCTTTCCGGTTCATATCTTCCATGCATAATGAGAGGATTACGACAATTAATCCGGCAATGATAAATAACAAAAGCAGTATTGTGTCCATAGTGAAATTTTTTGCAAAAATATACAAAAAAGCAATGTTGTATGTTTTTTTTTGTGTTGGAAGTGAAAAAAACGTTACTATTTCTTCCCCATATATTTAATGTACAACCCTTCCGAGGGCTTTGGTGCATCGCATTGGATGTGCAGGTAGGAGAGCCCTATGCTATAGTCATGCGCCATGGCGCAGGTGGAGACCTTTTTTCCGTCCACGAAGAGTTGGGCGGTGCGCTGTGACAGGTCGAAAAGCATACGGATTTTATGGTATCCGCCAGGCGGAAGCGTCCGCCCGTCCAGCCGGAAGCTGAAGAGCGCCTCCTCCGCCACATGCTCGTCGCAGGGGTTATACCAGCAGTCATTCTGGCCTACCGCCACCAGAATCTTGTTGTATGGCAGCTTGAAATTCGTGGAAGTGTTCTCATGTCCGTATGTTGGGTTTGAAAACGCAAATTTCCATAAAAAAGGGATACGCTCCGTTTTTTTTGAAAAAAAAACGGATGCGTGCAATAAATCCGGCAAATCCCACGATATATAAATTTATGTCAGAAAATATGGAAACGGAAGTGACGGAAAGGACAAGGGAACTGGAGACCAAAAGCATCGGGAGGCTGCTGTGGACGTATGCCCTGCCGGCGGTGGTCAGCCAGCTGATAGCATCGGTATACAATATTGTTGACCGGATTTTTCTGGGTCAGTGCGTCGGGGCCATGGCGATTGCCGGGCTTGCCATAACGCTGCCGCTGATGAACATAATCCACGCATTCGGTTCGTTAGTCGGAGCGGGTGCTGGGGCGCGGATGTCGATTGTGCTGGGGCGGAAGGATATCCGCTGGGCTGAGAAGATTTTGGGCAACAGCATGCTGCTCACCTTCATCTTCGGATTTATCTTTGTGACGGGCGGCTACCTCTTCATGGACGGAATTCTGGAGCTGTTCGGCGCATCGTCCGACACCATTTCCTATGCGCGCGAGTACATGTGCATCGTTCTGCCCGGAATGTTCATGACCACACTTACGTTCAACTTGGCCAATCTGATCCGTTCGTCGGGCTATCCCAACAAGTCGATGTTCATCCTGGCCGGAGGCGCCGTGCTGAACATGCTGCTGGACGCACTGTTCATCTACGGGTTGGATTGGGGCATCGCGGGCGCGGCGTGGGCCACCACCATCTCCATGACTGTCTCCGCCTTTTTCGCTGTAATCCATTTTGTGCAGCCGAAATCCTTCATCCGCTTCAAGCGTCACGCTTGGGCGCCGAAACTCTATATTTTCCGCAACATCCTGCTGATAGGGATGAGCCCCTTCCTGATGAACCTTGCCGCTTCGGCAGTGGTGGCGCTGCTCAACCGGCAGCTGATTGCCTATGGCGGCGACATGGCGGTGGGCGCATACGGGGTTGTCAATTCCTACGCCAGCATTGTGGTGCTGCTATTCCTCGGGTTGTGCCAGGGAATGCAGCCGATTGCCGGCTACAACTACGGGGCCGGACACAGCCACCGGCTGAAGCGGGTCTACCGGCTGACCATGTGGGTCTGTGTCGGGACCGGTGTCGTGGGGGCGTTGCTGGCGGTCTGCTGCCCCCGGATGATTGTGCGTATGTTTACCGCCGACGAAAATCTGCTGCGCATCGGCGTGACCGCGTTGCGCTACCTGATGGTGATGGCGCCGCTGATCGGGTTCACCATTGTCAACTCGCAGTTTTTCCAGTCCATCGACAAACCGTGGATTGCCATTGTCACCAGCCTTTCGCGTCAGGTGATTTTCCTGATACCGATGATGCACATTGTGCCGCTGCTGTTTGTCCGCTGGGGCTGGCCGGGACTGCACGGCGTGTGGGCGGCCTGCACCATCTGCGATGTGTTGGGTGCGCTGCTCGCGCTTGCCCTGCTGCTTACGCAGCTGCAGGTGTTCCGTCCGGGATATGTCCCGCCGTTGCGCAGACCCCGGAAAGAGGCGGGGCCGAAATCATAAAAAAAGCAGAGCCGCCCACGGGCGGCTCTGCTTTTGTAAAATTAGTGCCGCCATCTGGCGGCACTAAAAAATGTTTATTCATCTTTCTTGCAGCAGCATTTGCATTCGCTGCCGATCAGCTTCCAGATGCCGGCGGCCAGCAGTGCGCCGACGAACGGACCGACAATGAAAATCCACAGCTGTTGCAGCGCGGCGCCGCCTTCAAACACGGCGGGGGCGATGGAACGGGCCGGGTTGACGGATGTTCCGGTGTAGTGGATGCCGACAAAGTGGATTAGAATCAGGCTCAGGCCGATGGCTAATCCGGCGAAGTTTCCGGCACCTTTATTCGCGTCGGTTGTGCCAAGCACGACCAGCACAAAAATGCATGTGAGGACAATCTCTGCGATGAGGCCGGTGGCTATGCCCACACCTTCCTGGCAGGCATTGGCGCCGGTTGTGGTGCCAAGTGCCGCATCGGGGCTGGTGGCGACCAGGGCGTAGAGGATTGCGCTGCCGATAAAGGCACCGATCACTTGGAACAGCATGTAGCACAAGGCATCCTTGCAGTTGATGCGTCCCGAGACCCAGCATCCCAACGTGATGGCCGGGTTGATGTGGCATCCGCTGATGCCTCCGATGGCGTAGGCCATCGCGACAACGGCAAGCCCGAAGGCCATGGCGGTGCCGACCACCGAAGCGGTGTCTGCTCCGCAATTCAGGCTGACAGCCGCGCCGCAGCCCATCAGAACCAGAACCATGGTTCCGAACATTTCAGCTAAATACTTTTTCATAAGAGCATGTTTTAATGATTGAAAAAAATAAAATTCAGATTGCAAAGATAGTCCTTTTTCCTATAGGAAATTCATGTTTCCAAAAAAAAAACTTTTACGGTTCGGAAATGGCTGCATGTTTCCTTTTTTAGTACTTTTGTATTTTCAATGCAATACCTGTTAAAATGACTACTTCGGAAGATACAAGGGGGTTCACCTCCAATTTGGGCGCTATTGTGGCGGCGGCCGGTTCCGCCATCGGGTTGGGAAACATCTGGCGTTTCCCCTACACGGTAGGGCAGAATGGCGGCGGTGCGTTTCTTCTGCTTTACATCTTGTTCGTGTTTTTTCTTGGATTGCCCATCATGATGAGCGAATTTGTCATCGGACGGCGTTCGCAGCGTAACACCGTCGGCGCGTTCCGGCAGTTGGGGCCGCAGTACAGAAGGTGGACTTTTGTGGGTGTGCTGGGCATTGTGGCCGCATTCCTCATCTATTCCTTCTACAGTACTGTTGCCGGATGGACGCTCAACTATGTCCTTTTGTCCGGAAGCGGGCAGTTGTCCGGCAGGACGCCCGAGGAGGTGTCGCAGGTTTTTGCTTCGTTCACCTCAGGGACGGCGGCACCGCTGATTTGCCAGTTGGCGTTCATCCTGCTGACGGCGGCGGTGGTTCTGTTAGGTGTGCAGAAGGGGATTGAGAAATGCACAAAAATTCTGATGCCGCTCCTGTTGGTGCTTATGCTTCTGCTTTGTGTCCGCTCCCTGACCTTGAAGGGATCGTCGGCGGGGCTGGCCTTTTTGTTCGAGCCTGATTTCTCCAAACTGACGTGGGGCAGCGTGCTTTCTGCGCTGGGGCAGGCACTCTTCTCCCTCAGCATCGGTATGGGAGCGCTGGTCACCTATGGCTCCTACATCCGCAAGGAGGACAATCTCTTCAAAACAGGTGTGTGTGTGGCAGGTGCCGACACACTGATTGCCCTGTTGTCTGGCATTGCGATATTCCCGGCGGTGTTCGCATTCGGAATGAGTCCGGCCAGCGGTCCAAGCCTCGTGTATGAAGTGCTGCCGAATGTGTTCGGCAGCATGCCGATGGGGACTCTTTTTGCCGTTCTCTTTTTCCTGCTGCTCTCCATTGCGGCTCTGACCTCCACTATCTCATTGCTTGAGATTGTAGTGCTTTGGGCGGTGGAGGAGCTGCACATGAAGCGGGCGTCCGCCACTTTTCTGGTCTCCCTGCTGGTATTTGCTTTGGGAACAGTCTGTACACTTTCCTTCGGGCCGCTTGCCGACCTGCACGTTTTGGGCAAAACCTTCTTTGAGTGTCTGGATCATCTGACGGCTACCTACATGATGCCGGTTGGTGCCTTGTGCATCATTTTGTTCCTCGGATGGCGTTATCCGAAGGCGGAAGTCTTCGATGAACTGACCAATCAGGGACGGCTGAAAGCCGGTTATTTCCGCATTTACTACTTCGTGTTGCGCTTTTTGGCACCGATTGCCTTGCTTATCATATTGATTATGGGTATATTAGGTAACAGTTAGTGTTTTTTTTGATATTTTTGAAAAAAAAGTGGCTTTAAAAGCTGATTTTTGATTACTTTTGCGAATCTTTTTCATAACAATTAAATATTACAATTATGTACAAAGCCGATTTAGTTAATGCAATGGCTGAAAAAGCCGGTATGACGAAAGTCCAGGCCAAAAAGGCATTGGACGCCATGATGGATACTACCGTTGAAACGTTGAAAAAGGGCGAGAAGGTTGTCCTGTTGGGTTTCGGAACTTTTTCCGTGGTTGAAAGGCCTGCCCGCAAAGGCCGTAATCCCCGGACGGGTGAAGTGATTAAAATTAAAGCCAGCAAATCGGTGAAATTCAAAGCCGGGGCTGGGATGGATATGTAATCCTTCCGTTTTTCCTACAAAAAAGGCTTCTGTTTCAGAGGCCTTTTTTTTTGTGCCGTTGCCCTAATGGCCGTTGCGTCTGAAAAAGGAGGGGCGGATCCGGAACCTGTAAATCATGTTGTCGGCCGGATCCGGTGTGTGAAAGCTGACATACAGCCATCGGCCCTTGATGTCCACCCCCTCCGGCTCGCAGCCGATGCGGTTCAGGTCCAGCCGGCACAGTTCCGTTTGTTTTTCCAGGTCAATGACATGCAGAAAATAGTTTCCCGCTTCGTCCCCGTCGGGCAGGAAGGCGCAGCTGCGGTGGATCTTGCTGCCCTGCGCCACCTTGACACACGAAACCGGACAGCGCTCCAGCAGCTCCGTGTCGTGCAGTTCCACGCTGTCGCTGCCGGCAGGGGGGAGGCTGAATTTGTTCAACTGCATGGGACCGCCCCGCACACCGCTGTAGGCGTACAGGTAACCGCGCTCCGCATCCAGGCACCAGTCCTGCGCAAAGTGGGGCGTCCGGTACCGGATGGTTTGCACCAGGCGCCGCTCCGGGCTGAAAACATCGGTCACCAGGCAGCGTTTCTCCCCGAAACACTCGGAAACATACAGCAGCGGTTTCTTCCCTTTGCCGAACGCGGCGTTGTTGCAGTGGGAATGGTTGTCAGGAAGTTGGAAGGTGGTGACAAAGCGCTTCCGCTTCAGGTCGATGACCACGCACTGCCCCTTGTCCCGGAGCAGGTAGGCCTGCCGCCGGTGGATGGCCATCCCCTGCAGGCTCCCCACCAGCGTGACCGTGTCCGGCAGCAGCCCGCCCAACCGTGCGATGACCACCTCGCCCTCCTCCCCGCGGAAAAGGGGCTGCTGGGCTGACAGCGGCATCATTGTCAGCAGGCACAACAGCGCGATGAAGAGGTGTAAGGGCATGTTCATGACAGTTGATGCTGTTGCCTCCGCATCTCTTTCCGGTACAGAATGAATGCGAGGAGCAGGAACAGGTAGTTGCACAAAATGTCAATCAGTATGTGGGGCTTCATGTAAAAAGACGGGTCATCAGGCGGGTTTTGTCCGGCAAAAACAATATCCATGAAGTGACTGGAACCATAACTGATGGCTGCAAGCAGCAGAATGAGCGCGAACGGCCATACCACGTGGCGTTTTTTCACCAGCAGGAAAACGGCGCCGGAGGTGAGCAGCAGGAACAATGTGTTGAAAATGATTTCCCAAAGCAGCAGTTGCTGCGGAAAAACAGTCCAAAGGCTTTTGGCCACATCGCTTGCTATTGAAAGGATGAGTGAGAAGGTGATGGAAAACAGTATGCCGCCGTAAAAACCACGTGAATTTCCGTTGGCCTCCCTTGCGTTGGGGTCCCTATTTTCAGAACGGTAATTTTCCCATACGAAAACCATGATCCCAAACCAGGTGATAATGCCCGTCCAAAAGCGCAAATTGTCCATAACCGGTTTGCTGACATGGTGTTTCACCAACTGTTCGGCAGATGTTGGAATGTCTGGAAACAAATGGATTTCAGCCTGTAGCACCAGATAGGAGATCACTGTCGGCAGGATGATGATGCCGACAAAGGGTATCCACTTGATGTCTATCAGTTTAGGTTTCCGGAACAGGAAGCAGAAAAGCACTAGTTCTGCAACGCTCGTAGCAATCAGCACGGCTGTCGGGTGCAACAGCCGTTCCATAGTCATGAAAACAGGTAACGTACTGCCCCAAAGTAAGTAAAACAGCCCGTAGGCCACTATCCCATACAGGAAATAGAGGTGTTTGGAATCATTAGCGTTGTTGATTGTGTCAGTCACAATATTTGGGTGTTCGTTTGTCATAGCAGTTCCTTGTTATCTGAATCCAATATCTTCTGACTCTTCTTCAATCCCTTTTTGGCATGTATGTCTTTAGCCGTCATGCCACCGTACAGCCCTTGGTATCCATAGTTTTGAAAAATTGCATAATCTCTTGAATCTATCACACCAGCATCCTTTGCCGCACCTGCCAATAGGGTGTTGTGTGTCTGCAATTCTGCACGAAGAAACAACCGTTTTTCCTCCTCTGTGGAAAGTACCTGGTATTCCTTCATCTGCTGGACTTCCGCTATGCGGGTCTGAATAGCGAAATAGGTTTGCCCCTGCGCCACAATCTTCTTGCTCGGATCCGCATTTTGCACAATCAGGTAGCATGCATATCTTGATAATTTGACAGAATCCACCTGACGTTCACCGCCTTTTCCTATCACTATCATTTCGAGGATATCCTCGAAATGGTCCTCTATTTTTTGCCCACTGTTTTTACAAGCTAATTTGGCTTTTTCAATAACAGGAAGAAAATGCCTGTATTCCGTGTATTCCAGAATCTTCCACAAACTGCGCGAAGTCCAATACTCGTTGCCATTCTCATCAATGTTCTTTATGCTTTCGAATAAAGAAACGGCCTTTGGGGTTAGTTTGGTTCTCATAATTTATTGCATTTTATAAGATTAGCATATTTTTTTTTCGTCTATTTTCATGCTGCAAAGATACAAAAAAAAACGGTTGTGGCGGTTGTAATGGTTGAGGTTTTCGCTATTGTTTTATTTGGATATTTACGGCGTTACCTTGGTTGAACCGGCGGGTGTCGGTCTGTTTGTTCTCCCTGACAATCTCCAGCACATCATTGTGAAGTTTTTTAAAATCAATATCCTCCTGGTAGGTGTAGGCATACATGGAGCCGCTGATTTCCCCTTTTTCCGTACTGATGCGTTTGTCCATGATGTAGTCAAAGGGCTGGCCGGTGCCATGGAACATCAGCACATGCAAACGGTACAGCAGATCCTTGTCATTACCCAATGAATCCGTATTATAGACATAATAAACGATTTTAGTGAAACTGGAGGAGAAACGGTTTTTCGGCAGCTGGTCGTACCATTCGTAGCCCCATACATTCAGCGTGTCCACTTTGAAAAAGTCGAAATTGAAATATTGGCAAAGGTTGTATTCGCAAGGCAGTTTGCCCTTCTTTTGTGCCTTGTAAAGCAGTTTTCTGTATTTCTGCGCATTGTCATATTCCTTCAAACCGGTGTGGCATACTGTCAGATTCCGGTAAACAAAAAATTCCAGATTGGCAAGATTGGCAAATTCCTTGATGAAATATTTTTTGTGCAGTTGAATTATTTTTAGTAGCTCCTGATTGATTTCCATGCTTTTGGAAAAGTCCTCCTGCAGCCGCAAAAGTCGTTCGCATTCATAATCTGTTAGAAAGAGTGTGATCACAGCATTCAAATATGAGGAATCGGAAGGGTTTGCCGCTTGGTACTTTTCTTTGGCGAAGGCGTGAGCCTCTTCAAGTTTTCCTGCCTTTATCAGGCTGTTAATGTGAAGAATGTCCGGATCCACTTTTGTCTGAGCCATGACCGGACATGCGGACAATGCAAACAACAGGGATACAAAGATAATTTTGGTGGTTGTGATGATGTGTTTCATGCTGCATAGTTTTTACAGACAAACGCAGCAATGCGGCGTTTATTGTGCAGAAGGCTGGTTCCGGTTATTCAAAGCAATGCCTGTAACTTGTGAAAATCGCTTCGGTGCTGCCGAAAAGGCGCAGATAGTCGCCGTTGAGCCAGGTGGCGAAGCAGGTGATGGAGGTGGCTCCGGTTTCCCGGTAGTACCTGATATCTCGCCGGCAGCTTTCAGGCTGGAAAGGAAGCGGCACCAAGGCATTCCGCTTCCAGTGGGCATACATCGATTCGTCTAACCAATATTCCAGGATATGGTTCTGATTGGGGAAAGCCAGCATGTTTTCCTGCAGAACCTTGTCTGATTCCGGCGGGAGCGGGTAGTTGTAGTTGCGGAGTATGGGTGCGAATTCCAGAAAAATTCCGCTGTCCGCGCGGACTTTCACCGGTGCGGCTTGGGTCTGGTGATAGGCCAGATGGGCCAGTTTCGCCTTTGGGTCGTATGCCAGTATCATTTTCAGCAACGCCTTCTCATACATCAGCGATTGCTCCGAAGGGGAGTAATTCCGGCATTTTTCGCAATGGCAGAACTTCTCCTGCTTGTCGTCCGGCCAGAAGAAATAGCGGTGGGTGGTGGGTTTCATCCATTGCAGGATGGCTGCCAGTTGCGGCTCCATCGCCTTCACCGCCTCCTCATTGGAAAAGCACAGATTGTAGTCCGCAACCCGTTGTCCGTTGGTGTCCATACGGAAAAATTCCGGATGTGTGGAGTACAGTTCGCGTGGCAGCAGGTGCAGCAGGGCATGTACTTCGTATTCCACATCCACATGCATCCTTCTGCAGATCCGTAGGAATTGTCTGCCGGTGCGGCTTTGTACAAAGGCCGCGAGGGTGTCCAAGGGGTCGTTGGAGGTGGCGGCGTGCAGCCCTATCAGATTGATGCCGCTCTGCCGGATTCGCCGTTTCCATTCCTTCATGCCGACAGAAGTGACGTCATTCGGATAAATAACCACGCCCCGGTATTCCTGTTTCGGATGCATCACGCAGGGGAACAGTATATCCGGTTTGTGGAAGTCAGGCACCGTGTCTTCGCTTCGGATGTATGAGTGCCATATTACAGAGCCGTCCTGTTTGAAATCATCCTGAAAAATGCCCATCCAGAAGCCGTTCTCCAAGTCGCATCCCAACTGTTCAAGTTCGCTTCGGAGCAGGCTGCCGCCAATACGGTAGCCCCACGGGGTGATCATGGCGGTGACTTTCAGCGAAGCAAAGTTCCAATTGTAGTCGAACTGGCGGTAATAGCGTGCCTTGTAGTCCAGCACCCGTCCTTTCGGGTCAATTTCCATGCAGTAGTATTCCTGCATCTCCCGCGTGTGGGAGAAGAAGAGCTCCACCCGATCCTCCGGTTCCACATCCGCCTCTGACAAAAAAGGCTCTGTCAGTGTCAGGGTGGAATCCTCCACCTCAAAGGTGAAGAAGAACCGTTCTTGCGTGCTGTAACAGTAATATTGTATCTCTTTGGAGACATTATGACAATGTGCCGCCCAAACCGCAGAGATATGCAAGCCTTCGCCGACATCTGTGGGTCGCTGTTTCTGTGCCTGCAAGGGAAAGGTCATGACACAAATCAGTCCGAACAAAAGTTTTTTTCTCATATCCTTGTCCTGTTATTTTCGTGAATTTTCCGCAATATCAGTTCCACTTTGCCTTCCATATCAAGGCAGCCGTCGATGCGGTTCAGCCTGAATCCGTTCCGCTCCATGTGTCGGAACCATGTCTCCTGCCGCTTGGCGAACTGGTGTATGGCGGTGTTGAGTTTTCCTACCATTTCGGCATAACTTATCTCCCCGCACAGGTAAAGTGTGATCCATTTGTATTCCAATCCGTAGTAGGTGAGCTGCTCCTTTTCCAACCCCTGCTCAAGCAGTTGTCTTACCTCTTCAACCATACCCTCATCCAACCTTTGGTATAACCGTTGCGTGATGCGCTCCCGCAGCAGTTCCCTCGGGTATGCCACATAAAACAGAATGTGTTCAGTCCGCTCATCTGTCTGAACGATGCCATGCTCCTTGTAGTAGGTTTGGATTTCCAGAGCCCGCAGCAGACGCTCCCGTGTTTCGGTGTCGGTGTGGTTGTGCAGGCGTATGAACTGTTTCAGCAGTTCTGTCAGCTCCTCCATGCTTTTTCCGGCTAACTCCTGCCGTAACGTCTCGTTGTGCGGCACCTCCTGCAGGGGATATCTTTTCAGGACGGATTCCACGTACATGCCGCTTCCGCCGCACAGCACCACCGGTTTCCCCTCCTCCTTCAACGATTCATACACCCGGTCGAAGTCCCGACTGTATTCAAAAATGTTGTAGTTTTCGCCAGCTTCGCGGATGTCAATCAGGTAATGGGGGATATCCTTCCCGTGGAGGTGGTATTCCGACAGATCCTTTCCGGTTCCGATATCCATTCCCTTGTAAACTTGGCGTGAATCGGCACTGATGATGGCTGCATCAAGGCGTTCGGCGAGCGCGACAGCCAGTTTTGTTTTGCCTGTGGCGGTCGGTCCGGTGATGCAGATGAGAGGGAGAGGGTTATCGGCCATTTTTCTTCCGGTATTCCTGTAGCCTTCCGATAATCATGTGGGCGATTTCGTCATCGTCAGCCTTGATCAGGGTGTAATAGGAAAAGGAGCAGTAGCACATGAAATCCTCCAGGTCGCTCCCCTCCAATCCGCTCAGCCGTGAGACGATTTCAGGATTGTATTTGGCGCCCAACCTGCTTACTTCGTCCTCATGCTGCAGCAGGTATCGGTACATGCGGTCCAGTTTGGCCTTTCGGCTGAAGGTGTTGTATAAAACGCTGATGGGGTGGGATGTGTAAAGGTGTGGCGAAGGGTTGGCGGTGGCGTCTGCCTTTTCCGTTTCGTTCAGCGTAATTGCATTCTCCATCGAATTTGCTGTTTTTGCCACATCCTCCAGAAAAATCGGGTAGGGTTTGAGCGCGTATACAGTGGCGCTTTTCAGCAGGATACTTTGCATGGTCATCCGGATGGCATGACGTTGTTTGTCCGTTTTGAACGAGTCGTTCAGGATAATGTGGCAGACGGCGTAGCCCACATGGGTGATAAGGAGCGTGTCGCTGTTCTTGATAAGCATGGCAAAGTTGCCCTTTTCGTTGGAGAAGGTGGCCACCCCTGTGCTGATGTTATGGATGCATGCGTTTTCCATTGGGGTTCCCAACTGGCTGTCGGTGATATTCCCCTTGAACACCCAACTGTTTTGGGCGGGGAGCAGTGCCACAGATAGCAGGAACCAGAATGTTGTGATAATTTTTCGCATGTTCATACAACGTGCTTGCCTTATTATTATTGTATGCTGTAAAAAAAAATGGTTCCCTTTAGGGGAACCATTTATGGTTTAGCCGTTCAATGTCCTATTTTTTTGCAGCCGCCTCTTTCAGCACTACAATCTTCTTCAGGATAGCCATATCCCTCGTCTGCACTCGGACAAAATACTCTCCACTGGCAAAGTTGCCGATCGGCATTTTGACCTCTTCGTGGCTCAGTTTGATGTCGAAGGTCTCCTGATGGAGTATTCTGCCGGTCGCATCGGTGATACGGACGATGTTCTTGCCCACCATGTCATTGAATTCGATGGTGACTTCGCCATTGACGATGACAGGGTTCGGGTAAATGCGGATGGAGCATTTGATGTATGTCTTGATGTGCTTGACAGTTGTTGCGGAACTCCCGCACTCGTTAAAGGCATAGACTGTGATGTCCCCTTCGTTCAGCCCCATGTTCTCGGGAATGTTCACCCAAATGGAATCCTCTTCACGGTCGCGGCCAACAATTGTGCATCCGGCAGGTACACTCCATACATATTTCGTGATGGGGTATAAACTGTCCACCAAGTCGATGTAGAACAGATAGACACCCTCCTTGCCGATTTTGTCAGGTCCGTAGACTGTCACCGGAGCGGACGGAATCAGTCTTTTGTGGATGTGCAGCGCAATGATGCTGTCGCAGCCATGGATGGTTTTGAGAGTCACTGTGTAGTATCCTTCATTGGGGAAACTTTGTCCGGCAAAGGTGTAAGGGAATGCATTCTCGCAAACGGTCACTTCTGCAGCCTCCTTTGCGACATCATAGATGGTGAGGTGCACCCTGATGATGCTGTCGCACGCATGGATAGATTTGTAGTTCAAGAAGTAAACGCCGTTGGTGTTCATTGTGTCCCCCTGATAGACAAAGGGCAGCATGTCGCTACATATATTAATATTGGTGTCTGCCACATAGGTCTGGTTGACAGTCAGGTTCAGAGTGATGGAACTGTCACATCCTTTGGAGGTCTTATA
>DBYD01000037.1:9546-28155 GCA_002309855.1 Bacteroidales bacterium UBA1195 | reverse complement strand
GTATTAACTTTTTAAAGTAGATTCAACCTTCCATTAAAAATGCAAAAGTACAACTTTTTCTCTAATATATGTTATGTTGAGAAATATTTTTTTCACAAAGCCTATCTCACCCTCTCCATCAGCAACAGACTGGCAGCCATGCAGGTTAAAATTCTGTTCATTTTACGCTGTAAAAATTCGTACGTATCAAATAACGCCAATGAATTATCTTTATTGTGCCGTAGGGACGATGTGCACATCGTCCCTACAACCAGGACGACAACCGACCCAACAACCAAAACGGAAAACGTTCCCCGTGACTTACTCACGACAACCACACTGACACTTCCGGAACGGTTCTTTTTCTTGCGTACATACATGGGTGCAAAGGGAGACATTTTTGGCTTGCGCCACCCTGCGCCACCCAATTATCTTTATAACTGCTTGATTTTCATTCCACGCTATTTGATGGCACAAAATGTGATGAAGTCAGGACGGTTGGAATAGCTTACATTGTACCTCATTTTTCTGAAAGTATGTGCTCAATCATTTCTTCTATTCCACCGTGCCATTCGGTCACGCGTCCGGCAGCCACATCTTCCAGTGCCAATTCAATGCCGCTTTTGCGTTTCGGGGGTTCCACCACGGTGAAAAAATCCGCATTGCGAAGCATTTCCACAAGGGCGCGTGCCGCTTTGTTGCGTCCGTCGTATTTCAATGTCAGTGTTGCCATAATCGATAATTTTTAATGACTTTAACGCCCCGTTTCGGGTTTTATTGTGCGGGGCGGGGAAAAAAATCAGGCTTCATGCTGCCGCATTCCGTGAAAAAGTGCTATTTTTGCACCGCAAAAACGAGAAGAATAAAACCGGTATAGATGTCTGAGCACTGGGAGATATACGCCGACTGGAACCCGTGGCACGGATGCACCAAGATAAGTCCGGGCTGCAAATACTGCTATGTCTATCGGCAGGACGCGATGTACGGGAGCGAGAAGTCGAGCAGCGAGTGCCGCAAGACCGCCGGCTTCAACCTCCCGATAAGGAAAAAGCGCGACAAGTCGTGGAAGATAGCGGGCGGCAAGATTGTCTTCACTTGCTTCACCTCCGATTTCCTGCTGAAGGACGCCGACCCGTGGCGGCCCGAATGCTGGCGGATGATGCGTCAGCGCAGCGACCTGATGTTCTTCTTCTTCACCAAGCGTATCGACCGTTTCATGGAGTGCCTGCCCGACGACTGGGGCGACGGCTATTCCAACGTCATGGTGGGCTGCACGGTGGAGAACCAGGCGATGGCGGACTACCGTCTGCCCATTTTCCTTTCGCTTCCCATCCGGCACAAGAGCATCATTGCCTCTCCGCTGCTCACCGCCATGGACCTCATGCCTTATCTCAACGAGACGATAGAGGAGGTGTCGGTGGGCGGTGAGTCGGGAGCCGAGGCGCGTCCCTGCAACTACGACTGGGTGCTGTCGTTGCGCGAGCAGTGCGTGGCAAAGGATGTGGCCTTCCGTTTCCACCAGACGGGAGCCCGTTTCATCAAGGACGGCAGGCTGTACCGCGTGCGAAGGTGTTTCCAGCTCAGCCAGGCCCACAAGGCCAACATCGACTACAAGATTGGCCGTTACCTCGTGCCGGAAACGGTGAAATTTGAATGGAAAGAGAGTGATTATCACGACGATTAAAATACCTCCTCTGACCAGCCGTGGCCGAGGTCCCAGTGGTAGTTGGTGACAAACTCGAAATCCACCGGCATCCGGTGCTCCTCGCCGTTGGTGTGGTTGATCCCGTTGTGGTCCTTTGTCATGTTATTGATAACGTGTATCGTGTTTTATATGCTTTAAAGCCCCGTTTCGGGTTTTATTGTGCGGAGCTGTTCAGAAAAAAATCATCATGCGTCCATTTTGCCGCCATATTCATCTTCCACCCACAAAACGCTGCATCACAACAGCGCATGAAGCATCGCCGGTGACAGACATGACGGTGCGTCCCATGTCGATAATCCGGTCAATGCCGGCTGCAACAGCCACACATTCAACGGGGATGCCGGCAGAGGCGAACACCATTGCCATCAGGGCCAAACTGCCGCCGGGAATGCCGGGCGTACCGATGGAGGCCACGGTGGAGGCAAAGGCGATGGCCAGATACTGGTTCATGGTGAGGTCGATGCCGCAACAGGCTGCCATAAAAACCGAGGTTACACCCAAATAAATGGCGACACCGTCCATGTTGATGGTCGCACCCAAGGACAACACAAAGCGGCTCACCTCCTTGCTGACGCCCAACCTTTCCGCACACTGCATCGTGTAGGGCAAGGTGGCCACCGATGAATCGCTGGAGAAGGCAAAGAGCATGGCCGGCTGCATGCCTTTGAAGAACTTCAGCGGCGGGAGGCCTCCCAGCAACCTGACGGTGGAGGAATATACCAATCCCGCATGGATGACAAAACAGAGATAGGCCAATACCAGCAGGGCCGCGTAGGAACCCAGCACCGAGGGGCCGTTGTCCACCACCACCGGAGTCATCATGCAGAACACCCCGATGGGAGCCAATGCCATGATATACTCCAGAATCTTGCAAACCACATCGTTGAAACTAAGGGTCACCTTACGGGCCATCTCACCCTTTTCGCCAACATGCACCATGGCGATGCCGAAAAACAGGGCTATCACAATCACCTGCATCATGGACATGGAACTCACCGGTGCAATGATGTTGCTCGGGAACATTTCCACAATCTGTTCCATAACAGATAGATGCGGCGCATCAACGGTTGACGTTGTCACTTCGGGACTGATTTGAATGAGCGGGAAAAAACCTTTCAGCAGACTTGGAACGACAAGCCCCAACGTTACGGCAAAAAGGGTGGTTGCCATAAAATAAAGCAAGGCACGGAAACCGAGCCTGCCCACTTTCGAGATGTCGTTCATGGAGAGGATGCCGGCCATGACGGAAAACAAAACCAGCGGCACCACAATGAATTTCAGCAGGTTCAGAAAAATAGTCCCTATGGGTTTGATATATTGGTTGACAAAATCCGCCTGGTCGCCCAAAAGCACGCCGGCCACCACTGCCAGCACAAGGGCAATGCCTATCTGCGCGGTGAGCGACAACTTTTTTATATGAAATATTCTGCGGATTCTGTTCGGTTTCATGGTTATTTACAATCGAAACTTTAGAAAAACAACGCAACTTCCCTTTGTTTTATTGTCCGGAAAACAAAAAAAAAACTCTTTAAATCCGCCATTACCAGATATGCCAACCTGAACGACATTCCATTTGCGTGGCAACCCGGATTTCATGACCATATTATCCGGAACACAGACGAATTGAACCGAATTACAGCCTACATTCAAAACAATCCAAAAAATTGGGAATCGGATTGTTTTTCGTAACCATTCGCCGCAGAGCCACTGCACAACGATGATGATTGTGCGAAATAAAAAAACAAAACGCCGCATGGTGTCTGAAAAAATTGTAATTTTGAAAATTCAAAGGCACAATATATTTCACGATGTTCATGAGTGAAAGAAGGGGGATAATTGAAAGACTGTTTTGCTTTATAGGGGCAGTGCATTTTGTTGGACAATGTGACAGATTATGATCAGTTGGAAAAATGTGTCCTCGACAACATGGACAACAATGACGAAGAGAGTTTTGAGAATCTGCCGTTGCTGAAGAAGCGTGGTGAAGGCAGTTATGTCATCACCTTCCCACACAGCGTCACGAGGCAAGCTCTTTGTGAGTTAGTGGACGATATCTGGTGCTTTTGCTCCTGTACCATACAGGCATGGTGCCGGCCGGAGCTGTTCAAGAAACACACTGGCGAATGGCTGTACCTTTGCTATGGAAAAGAGGACATTCTGATTGCGTTGGATGAAAACGGAACCCAATGGAACATCAATCCCGAAGATGCCATGCTCTGTCATTCCCAAAAGCACTATTGCATCTACAAGGCACGACCAGAGATATATTAATGCTGTTAGCCAACCGGAAGCGCATCTGCCTGTCCGGAATGAAGCCCAAAAATTATGTTTGTCGCCAGGGATGTCAAATATCTGCTACTGCCTGACCAGCCGCTTGATGAACGTTTCCAGTTCCTCCTTTGACGACCATTGTTTAGTGATGAAAAAACAACCGTTGTCAATGCCACACTGGATTTGCCAGGTTTGCACCTCAACACCATCCATATACAATGCGGCGCGATTCCCCTTTGCCCGGGTGGTGAACCGCTGCCACAGCAGGGCGGCTTCGGGGGTGAACTCGGCTACCACCTGCGCGGATATGTCGCATACCTTATCCTGATTGCTTACAGACACGTATTTCACCAAAGGTTTGCCGTCCAATATTTCCGGACTGATTACCAAAGTGTCGGCATCCGCATCCCGAATCTCCAGTTTCCCTTCCGTTGAAAGGTCGTCCGCTGCCCGCCAATATTCCAATTTTATTGTACCCCACATCGCCGGCACCTTTACATGTGAGCTTATAATCACGCATGCCCACACATCAAGACCGACAAATGCGGCAACAATGGCCGCACAAAGCCATTTCTGTCCCCTACTGAATCCGGTTTTCTTTTCCACCGTGGTTCCAACAGCCTCCATCTGACGGATAATTTCATCGCAAGCTCTTGTTTTATAGCGTATTTCAAAAAAACACAACAGCGCAAATAACACAAGCAGGGCAATAAATAATATGAACACAGCATCCAAATCCGGCAAATGGATTTCTCTACCTATTCTGGAAAACAGCACACCAAAAACAATTAAAATACACGTTGAATAATTCAGTGCGGTAAAGATGGAAAATAATTTCTTGAAATTTCTGGCCTGGTGGGACAAGGTAAGCAAATCGTTATTTTCCAGTTCTTTAATTTTAAGCTTTCGCGTCAGCAACAATTCTATGACAAAACAAAGCAAACAGAAGGTTAGCCAAAACAGCATTAATGAAAGATCGTTTCCCTGATACCATTTGACACATAATATGCCTATAATGGCAAACAACGGATAAAGTATGATTTGCATACGTCTGTACCGCCTATAAAAACCGGTGCTGTGCCTGATTGACGATTTCATCAATCTGTCATTGACAATTTCTTGTTGTTCAAACTGCTGTTTTAACGTCTCGTATTGTGCCTTCAGCTGTTCCAGTTCGTTCAAATTTTTGTTCTCCTGATTTTCCATGATGATTCCCTTTCACTTGTTTTTAGACATGTTCACCAATTTTTCCTTGATGCGCAGCAACCTGACCCCAACATTGTTGGGTGTGATGCCGATAACGGCTCCGATTTCATCGTAGCTGACCCCCTCCAGCCAAAGCAGGATTAGGCTGCGGTCAATGAGGTCAAGGCGTGAGATGCGGTCGTAAAGTTCGCGGATCTGCTGCGTTGACGGGTCGTCCGCCTCGTATGGGTCAATGTCAACCGTCAGCGGCACCGTCTCAATGCGGCGGCGGTGTTTCTTGTCCTGATTGATGGCCGTGTTCAATGCCACACGGAAAATCCATGTCCGCGCACTGCTCTGACCTTCATAGGTGTCAAAACCGTTCCACAGCCGGATGAGGATTTCCTGAAACAGGTCGTCAATCTCAGCCTTGTCGTGCGAGAACATATAGCACACCGTGTAGATGGTCCGCTTGTGCTGCCTCACCAATAGTTCAAACCGATGCTCCTTGTCATTGTCCATAATACGTTTGTTTTCGTTGCAACGTCCATCATGTTAGACAACAAAAATGTGAATTTATTACGTGATGGGAATATTTTTTTTAACGCCAATGGCGGAATATTAATGCACGACGTCATTTCCGTGAACGTCCATCACAATAATTCCGACAAAAATGTGAATTTATTACGTGATGGGTATTCAACGTCCATCACGTTTCCGAAAGGAATGAAATTTTGACCTTCCACTTCAAATTTTATCGCAAAATCTGAAGTACAACTCCAAATTTTCATTCAAAAAAGGAGATTTGTATCATATTTGTTAGTACTTTTTTTTATTTAAGTGACTTTAAAATAAATGAAGATTTCTGAAAAAAACACCTACAGCGTGTACTGTTGGCGGTGCTTCTCATAGCCGCAGAGCATGAACACAAAAGTGTAGGTGCCTTTGGGCAGGTTCATTATATGACACCTGTTGTCAATCTTGCAAATGCAATTTGCAAGGCCGCCATCGCCGCATTCGTTGACCGTGACGACATTGCCCTCCACTTTCACATCCACGGTCACATCATGGAGGTCGCAGGGTGCCGCCCAGTTCACGTGGGTGACCTCCACCTGGCCGTTATCCCAACGCACATCATACCGCTCATCCTCATCAAGGCTTTTTGCCTTGGAACCGGAGAAATGCTCCCCGCATGACGTCCTCGTGATCTTTACAACTTTTGCATTGGAGACGCTATCATCTTTGTTACAGCCGTAAAAGGCCATTGCCAATGCCACGACGGACAGGGCCATTCCGAAAATAATGTGTTTTTTCATGATAAGAATTTTTAACGTTATGGTTACCTCTATTATTTCACCTCACCCTCTCCAGCAGCGGTGATTTGGAGAGGTCGGTGGGGTTGGTGCCGGGCTGTCCTTCGGGAATAGGGATGTGGAGGCGGCGGAAGTGCTTTTTCCAGTATCTGGGCATGCGGCCGCGCTGGTCGCGGAAGTTCATCGGCTTGGATTCGAACAGGTGGTTGCCGTTGCTGTCCAGATAGGCCTCATAAACCAGTTCGGAGCAGTAGAGTTCGCCGTTGTCGGGCAGGTAGGCGTTGTCGTAGTGCTGCCCGACGAAGCTTTTGGCCCGGGCGATGACCGCAGCGGCATCGAATGGAACGTTGAGACGATAGACATCGAAACCACCCCCATGCCACTTCCAGTTATCATAAAGGATGCGTCTCACGTAAATGGTCGAAGCCTCAATAATCCACAAACAATCGGCACTATCCCGTTCAACAATGGCTACGTGGGTGTAGTTGCCGGTGCTTTCGCGGATGGCCTTATCCATTTTGTCATTTCCGCCTTTAAGGAAAAGCAGGTCTCCGTTCTTCAATTCGTTTAGCGGATGTAAAGTGATGTTGTCCAGCTGGTCACGCAACATCATACTGTCCGGCATCATCTCTTTCAGAACCTGCCACAGGCAGGGCTGGTAGGTGACAAAATAAACCTTATCTGATGTGACATGCATGGGCAGAAGCCAGGGGAAGCGTATGCTCCCATCAAAATTGCTACCGTCGCTGACACTGCTGTAAATGCGCAATGTGTCGCCTGCATAATTGACAAACTTCAGATTGTAGCCAAGCTGGCTGGTGCTCCAAAATTGAACATCCTCATCATATACGGCATGAATATCCACCGTGGTGTCCTGCAGGCCGAAATCCTGCGGTGTGGGAAAGATGTTATAGCGTTCGCCGAGTTTTTGCAAAGCATTTTCAAATTCATTCACAGACAACGTGCGATGCAGGGAGTTGTCTTTTTCAACATTATTGTAACTTTCATGCAAAACACCGTCACGCGAATCATAACGCACCGTATCCCCAGAATAATGGAAGCATCCGGATGCGAAAGTGACGATTTCCACCTCTCGCAAGCCTGCTTTTACAAAATCGCCGAGCGGCTGCTGGTAGAGATATGGCTCCACATGCCCTGAGGTATCCACGGAATAATGGTGGCCGTCACTGTAAACAATCACACGGTCAGCCGATTCGGGATGCGGCCTGATGGATCCACATGATATTTGTGCCACACGGTACCAGCCAATGCTGTCTTTCAGGTAAACGCTTTTACTGTCGCGGGCCCATATCCGCGAACCATGAGACAATGTGTGCCAATACCATCTTTCCGGCACAATGGGATGTTCGGTGGTGTAGAAACCGCAGGTGTCCGTTTTTCCGTCAGGGCTGACACGCAGCACACAATAATCCCCCTTGCAATAGGCCTTGCCATCAACCACACCCACTATTCTTCCAACTTGAATTCCATAATGCTGTATGTGCTCCCAATCAGTGAGGCGCACCAACTGGCCGCTGTCGCTCACCGCCCACAATGCGCCTGTAACTGGATCCACTTCATAAGAGGAAAAATTGACAGGAGTGTGTTGCCAACGGATTTCACCAGTCAGAGGAGTATAGAAGGTGCCGCTCGCTCCTCCCCGATTCGTCTCGAAGACAATCAGACAGTCTCCCCATTTACGGATGCTGCTAATAATAGCGTTCTTATAGGGATAATGTAATATCAAATGTTGGTCCATGGGAGTGGGAATGCGGTGTATGGTGCGCCAGTTGTCGGATGTGGAATAGATGCTGTTGTGAAAACTGCCCATGAAACCGCTGTCGGCAGTAACCATGTGAAGCGTTTGTATTCCTGTTACGCCATCAAAATCAGTACGTAGCACATGGAAGGTGCGACCACTGTCCGCACTGTATGCCAGTATGTCATCACCTGAACCCAGCCAAATGCGGCCATCGGAAAAATAACTGCAGGCATGTACCCATTTAAGATTAGGGTCTATAACCACGGTATCCCAGTGCTTGCCGCCGTCGTTTGTCCGAAACACAAAGTCGTATCTTAACGAACGGGACAGGAAACCGGCCGCTACGGCAGTTTGCTTTCCCCAAGCGGCCATACACTCAAAACTTCTGCCTGATATGTCTTTATTTGCATCACCCATTACCGTGCGCCATGTGGAATGGATGTCATCCGCAGTATAAACAATACCACAGGCGGTGCTCATCCACAACTGACCCGTAGCCGAAACACAAAGGTTGGTATAACCACTAATATTCAAGTTCGCACGTCGGTCGCGCTGTTGCATCTGCGCCTGCGCCGGAACGGCGAACACGGAAAGCAACAGTGAAAGCAGGAGGATTGGTGTCTGTTTCATGTTCCGTTTTGTTTTAATCTGTGTCAGATAACGCCATTTCCCCTCTTTTATTGTGCATTCGGCAAGTAATTTTAATATTTTTTTCGGTACTACTGTAATCGTAACTCATTGATATATATATAAACAATGTAATACACAGAACTCCAATTAAAACAAAAAAATGCAGGAACATATTGCAAAATTGATTACTTTTGCGCAGCCGTTTTTTCGAATTATGTTTCATGGGATTTGCATAGTCGGGAGGAACGGCACAAATTAATAAAACAAGGACACTTCTAAAAATAGAGATAGATACGAAAAATACAAACGTCCATTTTGGCATAATTATTATATGCGGAAAAAATTACCGTATGGACGATGTATGGGGCTGAAAAAAACGAATTTTTTCTAATTTCACAACCATTTATATTTTAATGTATTATAAAAAATGTGAAAAATTTTTTTCATTTTAGTGTGAGAAATTGGGTTCCCCAAGCGTATTATATATAGTGAGGGGGCATAAAATGCACCTGTCGAATTTTGGTTTAATTATTAATATAGTAAATTTTTCAAAAAAAGAAAATGACGTAATCGTATCGGATATTTGACTAATTTTGCAAACTGAAATTAAAAAATTACCGTTGTGGTTCGGCAGTTACAGTAACCTCAGCTGCCAGCTGCGACGAAACAGGAAAATAAGTTAATTTTAGAGGTTACCACAAGAAATAAACATTGGTGTCATGAAAACAAAAACATTAGCCAAACATTTGTTATCCTGCATATTGGTTTTATGCACACTTGAATATGCGCAGGCACAGGCGACATACATCTGCGACGAGCATTTCTCATCAAAGGCACCGCAGGGATGGAGCATCCAGCCCGCATTCTCAGCCACCACCCCATCATGGAAAACCGATACGGATGTTGTTGTGTCGGCAAAATATGCCATGCACGGCCATATTCCCTTCACAACAGGGGACACAATCGAACTTGTAACCCCGTTCTTCGATTGCAGCAACTACGCATACGTGCTGTTGCGTTTCAAGCACATCTGCAAGGTGCTGCCTTCCGACATCTGTGAAATACAGTATCAGGAGCAGGGATTGGGCACCAACTACAAATGGAAGGCCATCCCCTGGGACGCATATAAGGGCGGCTGCGCCTTGTACAGGACCGACCTGAACTTTTCCCATGCCTCATACAGCGATTGGAAAGTGATCGACACCTTTGCCAAGCCGAACAGCAGTTGGTTCAAAGAGGAGTCATTTGACCTGAGCAACTATGCCAGCTTTTCAAAAGTGCGCTTCAGGTTCATCATCCGCAAAGGCGGCTATTTCGGATCATACATCGCCTCCGGATGGTATGTGGACGACTTCCAGCTGCTCGGATCACAATATGAAATCAAGCCCCCGGTGGTGGAGTTCATTACCGGCCCGCATGACACAATATACAGCACCGGCCCATATCGGGTTGAGGCTAAGGTGGCCACCCGCACAGCGCTCAAAATTGTGCCGCCTGTTCTGGAATGCAGTTTCACATATAATGGCAAAACAACCAAAAGCAAGCTGCCAATGAGCCGGATTGACGGGGATTCCATCTGGACGGCGACCATTCCCCAGCAAGTGTACGGCACATTCGTCTCATACAGCATCAACGGCAAGGATTCCGCCGGCAACACCACCATGGCATACGCAAGTTTCCTCACAAAAATGGGCGGTGACATAAAGGATTCCAATTCCGTGGCAATGTTTTCAATCGACGAACCGTCGAAAAGCGCGACTCCGGGCATGAACATGGTAAGGATAAGCTTGAGAAACCGAGGGTTCAAGAATCTGACCTCCGCCACTGTGAACTGGACGGTCAACAATGTGCTGCAGGCCCCAAAAACCTACAAGGGCAATCTCCCCTGTGATTTTACGGACACCCTCACTTTGGGCTCATACACCCAAAGGTCCGGCACATTTGACACAATAACTATTTGGGTGAGCATGCCCAACAACACCATAGACCCTGTGCGGAAGGATGACACCCTGAGCATACGCCCCTACGGATGCAGCCCCCTGCACGGCACATTCACCATAGGGAAAAGCACCTCACTGCACCATTACGATTTCGCCTCAATCGATGAAATAATGGATTTGCTGAAGCTCTGCGGAATGGGCGGGGAAATCACCATGAAATTTGCCAGTGGGGTTTATGCTTCCGCCATTGACCTCACTTCGGTCACCGGCAACACCCACCGCATCACCATCGCCTCCCTTGCCGGGAATGCGGACAGCGTAACTTTCCGTCCCACCACCGGTCCGGTTGTAAACCTGGACGGCAAACAGAAACTATGTTTCCGCGACATCACCCTGGACGCAGGAGTTTCCAATGGACATGCTGTGGCGTTAGGGAACAGGACGCAGGACATAACGTTCAGCCACTGCCGCATCACAGCCCCTGAAATTGTCATTTTCCAGAACTACTATGCCAGCGGCAACATTTCCGACATCCGGTTCATCGGCAACGATATTACCGGCGAAACCAATATATGCGGGGTCTCCTCACGGCGGAACTCCAACATAGTCTTTGACAGCAACCGCGTGACCTCCGTGGCCACCGGACACAAATACGGCATCCGGCTGGAATACACCGATCGGGTGACCATTTCCAACAACCAGATACAGGAGGCAGCTAACAGCTCCCTCAAGGACTTCGACGGCATCAGCGTATATGGCTCGGACAGCTGCATCATCAGCGGCAACCGCATACACGCACGAGGATTCGCCTACGACTACCAGCATGGCATCTACTGCTATTACCTGGATTCCCAGTCCGTCATCTCAAACAATGAAATCATCATGGAAGGCAGCGGTTCGGTTTACGGATGCTGCATCGAATATCCGTACGGTACGAAAATCATCAACAACAGCATACTTGTCTGTGGAAAAAGCAGCAGGACCTACGGGGGGCTGTACATTACCGGAAACTTCTTTTGCGAAGCCAAGAACAACATCTGCGTGGCAAGGGGAGCCACCTACTCCTATCCCATGTACATCACCAGCTCCTCGTCGCTCGGACAGTGCCAGGTGGACTACAACTGCCTGTGGGGTGACAAATACGTGGGATATGTCGGTTCAGGCATCACGACTTTGGCCGCCTATAAGAGCCTGCTGGTCTCGGCCTTCCACGACATCAACCGAAGACCGCTTTTCAAAGACTCCACACAATCCCTGGAACTTGGCAGCTACTTCGGACTGAAATGTCCCATACATCCCGCCGCACCCCGCGACATCAATGGATTATTGCGTGTCGGAAAAGAAACCGTCATTGGGTGCCATAACGACATCCCCGCGAAAAACAGCGCCGCACTGATAGCCATATCAGGACTACCGTCCACCTCTTCCGCCGGAGACACCGTCTGCCCGAAAGTAATCCTTCAGAACTGCGGTTCCGACACCCTTAAAAGCGCCTCCATCCGATTGGAGCACAACCTGACAGTCCAGGGGAGCGACATAATCTGGAGAGGGAGTCTGGCTCTCGGTGAAAGCGACACCGTTGCAGTTGGCAGTATAATCATGAGTCCGGGGCAGAATGAAATCAAAGCATACCTGACCGGCATCACCCCCGGCACGGATGCCGAAAACAGGGATGACACGGTATACTACAGCATCTTCTGCTGCCAGAAATCATTCGCGGGCAGCTATACCGTAGGCCCGCAGAGGGACTTTCCAAACCTGGATTCCGCCTTCAGTGAAATCAACCGCTGCGGGATGAGCGGTGACATCACGCTGAAAATTGCCAGCGGAGTGTACACTTCAGCCATTGACCTCAGCCCACTCAGCGGAAACCCCTACCGCATCACCATCACCTCCCTGGCCGGAAATGCTGACAGCGTATTATTCCGTCCGGTCACCGGCACGGTGGTCAGCCTGACCGGGAAACAGAAAATTACCTTCAGAAACATAACCCTGAATGCAAGCACCTCAAATTGGAATGCGGTATTGTTCGGAAACGGCACCAAGGAGATTGAATTCAGCCACTGCCGCATCACCGGACCCGGAATTGCCGTCTTCCATCAGAATAATGGAACCATTTCCGACATACGGTTCATCGGCAATGTAATAAACGGCGAAACCAATATATGCGGATCATCCAACACCCGGCGGAACTCCGGCATCGTCTTCGACAGCAACATAGTGACCTCATCAGCCAACGGACACAAATACGGCATCCGTCTGGAATATGCGGACATTGTCTCCATTACCCATAACCGGATACAGGAGCCCAACTCCTCCATTAATAATTTCGACGGCATAAGCGTTTATGGTTCCGACAATTGCGTTATCAGCGGCAACCGCATACATGCCAGAGGATACGCCAACGACTACCAGCACGGCATCTATTGCTATTACCTTGACTCCAACTCCGTCATCTCCAACAACGACATTATCATGGTCGGTACCGGTTCGGTTTACGGATTCTGCATCGAATTCCCCTCCGGCGCGAAAATCATCAACAACAGCATTCTGGTTTGCGGAAAAAGCACCAGAACCTACGGAGGCATTTATGTTACCGGTAACTTCCAGTGCGAAGTGAAGAACAACATCTGCGTGGCAAGGGGCGCAAACTACTCCTACCCCATTTTCCTGACCAGCGCAGCGTCGCTCGGGCAGTGCATGGTTGACTACAACTGCCTGTGGGGCGACAACTATGTGGGATATGTCGGTTCCGGCATCACAACCATGGCCGCCTACCATAACCTGCTGGCCTCGGCAGTCCACGACATCAACCGAAGACCACTTTTCAAAGACTCAACACAATCCCTGGAACTTTGCAACTACACCGGTCTCTCCTGCCCCATACATGCCGACGCACTTTACGACATTAATGGGAATTTACGCACCATCAGAGGCAACATGGGCTGCTATGCCGAAATAATCCTTAAAAACGGCGCAGCGCTCACCGGCCTGCACGGGTTCAGCCAGAACCTCACCGCCGGAGACACAGTGTGTCCGTATGTCATACTGGAAAACAGCGGTTCCGACACCCTGAAAAGCGCCACAATACGTGTGGAACATAATAAGACAATACAGGGGAATGATTTCATTTGGAAAGGGAGCCTGGCTTTAGGCGAAAGTGACACCATTTCATTAGGATGCATCATCATGTATTCCGGACAGAATGACTTCAAGGCCTACCTTACCGGCATCACCCCCGGCACGGATGCAGAACACAGGGATGACACGGTATCATACAGCGCATATTGCTGCAAGAAATCATTCGCTGGAAGCTATACCGTCGGCCAGCAGGGCGACTTTCCGGATATAGGTTCGGCCATCAACGAGTTCAACCGCTGCGGGATGAACGGTGACATCACATTGAAAATGATTAGCGGAGTGTACTCTTCAGCCATTGACCTCAGCGCACTCAACAACAACCCCTATCGCATCACCATCACCTCCCTGACCGGAAATGCGGCCAATGTCATTTTCCGTCCCACAATCGGTCCGGTTGTCAATCTGGACGGCAAACAGAAACTCTGTTTCCGCGACATCACCCTGGATGCCGGCAGCACCACTGACTATGCGGTAAAATTGGGAGATGGCACACATGACGTGACATTCAGCCACTGCCGCATCACAAAAACCGGTATTGTAATCTGCAAGTACAGTAACGGAACCGTGTCCGGAATCCGGTTCATCGGAAATGAAATCAAAGGCGGAACCTTTATAGGCGGGAGTCGCCAGCGCAGCACCGACATCGTTTTTGACAGCAACCATATAACTTCCGAAACCGATGGAGACAAGTACGGCATCCGCCTGGAATATGCCAATAGGGTCACCATTTCCCACAATTACATACAGGATGCCAATACCTCCATCAAGGATTTCGACGGCATCAGCATATATGCTTCGGACAGCTGCATCATAAGCGGCAACCGCATACACGCCCGCGGACATGCCTACGACTACCAGCACGGCATCTACTGCTATTATTTGGATTCCAACTCCATTATCTCAAACAATGACATAATCATGGTGGGTGCAGGATCGGTTTACGGATTCTGCATCGAGTATCCCTCCGGAACGAAAATAATCAACAACAGCATCCTTGTCTGCGGAAAAAGCACCAGGACCTACGGAGGCATTTATGTTACCGGTAACTTCCAGTGCGAGGTGAAGAACAACATCTGCGTGACAAGGGGAGCCACCTACTCCTACCCCATTTTCCTGACCACCCAACCTTCGCTCGGGCAGTGCATGGTGGACTACAACTGCCTGTGGGGGGACAAATATGTCGCCAATATCGGCACGGGAATCACTACCATGGCTGCCTATCAGAGCATGCTGGCCTCGGCTGTCCACGACATCAACCAAAGGCCTCTCTTTATTGATTCCACCATTTCCCTTGAAATAAACAATTTCACCGGATTAATATGTCCCAGACACACCAAAGTTCCCCGTGACATCAAGGATGAGCAACGGACATCATTAACCACCATGGGTGCCTACGGAGCCAAACTTTACGAAGGGGTCAACATTTCAGCGGTTGAATTTGTCCAGCCGCTTCCCCCTGCGGATATAGCCTGTTATGCGGACCACACACCTGTAAGCGTCGCTATCACCAACATGGGGCTGAAAAATGCCGATTTCAAAAAATCCGCACTCAAGGTGAGCATGGACATTACCGGTGCCATCAGTCTCCATTTCGACACGCTCATCACCTCCGGAACAATCGGCTACATGCAGACCGACACCATACCACTCGGCAACATCCCCACCATAAACGCCGGTGTATACAACATAAAGGTAACCCTTGCCGACACTTCCGACAAGGTGCCGGAGGACGACACCCTGAGCATGGTCCACAGGGCATACCGTGTGGAACTGCCTTATGATGTGAACTTCTCAACTGTACCGGCCGAATTCATCAGCAGCGTCATGGCAGGAAAAACCGAATGGGAGGTCCGGCAGGGAAGCGGAAACAACCCCGCACTCGCCCCAAGCTTCGGCACTGGGCGGCTGGAATTCGCCGGTGCCAGCGTTCCCGGCTCCAGCGCAAATGCCATATTCAATGCTGTAAACATCTACAACTGCGTAAATCCGACATTGAGTTTCTGGTTTGCGCACAATGCCGCCTGCAAAACCGGCGACATGCTGATGGTATTCGTGACCACCGACGGCGGCGCCACACTTACCGAAATCAGGCGCATTGCTGTGGCTGACACTGCCACCGCCTGGAAACAGTACGACATTGACCTCACACCGTTCAACCAGCAGAGCTGCCTCTCAATCCTGTTCCGTGCCGTCAGTTTCGGCGGCTCCGACCAAGCTATCGACCGCATCCGCATCACTGCCGAAAAGGACGCCTCATTCGAGCTCCTTCCGATTGACCTCACACAACGGACCGCCTGTGACAACACGCCGGTGGATATCAAGGCCGTTCTGCACAACGAAACACTTATGGGCATCGCTTTGTACAACGACACCATTACGCTGAATGTGACAGGTGCTGTCAACTACAACAAAAAATATGTGTACAACAAGAAATTGGGCGGCCTGGAGAGCGACACGGTCACACTCGGACAGATAAACCTTTCCGTCAACGGCAAAATTTGCCTTGAAGCCTATATGCAATCCTTTGACGACAATACCGCCAACGACACCACCCGCGACTCCAGCTTCATCATGCAGGACATCGCAATTGACACCGTGCTCGGTTTGGATGACCAGATGCACAAACTGGGTGGGGAGCAGGTGGCCGTCACGGCCATTGTCACCAACAACGGCAACATACCTGTTGACAATGTAATCCTGCACATGAGCATTGACGGCAGCGTGGTGCTGTCCGACACCGTCCACAAACGTTTGGGTGCCGGCGACACCATCATCCACCCGATGAGCAAAGCATTCACCGTGCCGTTTGTAAACAAGGACCAACCATACTACTTTTTCGAACTGAAGGCCGAACTCCCCTGCGATGCCGACAACAATAACAATTCGATACAGATCATAGGCAACGTGGATATTCCCGATTCCATCGACATCCAGGTGTTGGAGATTACAACCACCGCGCAGGCATTGGGCAAGACCAAGCTCGCCCCCTCCGTCCGTGTCGCCAATATCGGCAACATGGCGGTTGAAAACGTGCTGTTGCATGTGGACGTGGTGAACGACAGCAACCGCGTGGTGGAGAGCATCAGCGAGAACATCAGCCACATGGCCATAAACGAAACCAAGAACCACCAGTTCACCATGACCTACAGGGTGCCGGACTATACCGGACAGTACACCCTGAGGGCTTACGTCGAGGCCTTTGACGGCGACAGCATCCGCAGTAACGACACCATCGCCAAGCAGTTCAGCTGCTACCGCGACAGCGTCGGCGTCTGCAATGTGGAGCAACTTGACTGGAGCCTTGGGCAGAACATCCCGAACCCGGCTGGCGATGGAGCGGTAATCCCGTTCCGCCTGCCGCAGGATGACGAGGTGGTGTTCTGCATCATGACCGCCAACGGGCAGATTGTCCACAGGCGGACAATCCAAGCCGTAGCGGGTGAAAACCGCATCACGCTGGACGCCTCCGGATGGGCGGCTGGAATATATTATTACAGCATGGAATACAAAGGACAACGGATTGTAAGGAAGATGAGTGTTGTGAGGTAGTTGCGCAGGACGCCGTTGTCATCCCTGTCGGAAACGGCGGCATCTATTTTGTCCGCATCGGCAACGGTGCAGTGCGGAAAATTGCTGTCACCATGCACTGACGACCGTTCAACCAAACAGGCCACCCATTGGTGGCCTGTGTTTGGTTTGAGTAAGAAAAAGGTGGTTTTAATACACCAGCACCTTCTGAACCGGGTAACGTCCGATCCGGATGAAATAGACCCCTTTCACCGGAATCGGAATCTTCACGATTTCCCCGTTAAGAATAGCGGCATGAAGCAACTGCCCGGTTACACCGAACACCGTTGCCTCATGGCCTTCCGCCCCCCTGATGACAATGTGCATGTCGCTACCGTAGACAGAAATGCCATCCGGCAGCGTATATTCTTGAACACCTGTGTTATACTCAAAAAAGGCGGTAAGTGTGGTGTCACCCATGACCGTGATGCGGCGCGGGTTAGCCGTATCGCCATCGCTCCACCGCACGAAATGGTGATTGGCCGCAGCAACGGCCACCAACTCCACCTCCGTCCCGTAGGCATAAAGTCCCTCTCCCTTCACACGACCCATAGCTGTGTCGTTTGAGAGGAGCGACACCATATGGGTGTCTATTGCGAAAATGGCGGTGAAACTGCTGTCACAATTAACCGTAACACTGCGCGGATTGGTGGTGTCTCCATCGCTCCAATACAGGAAATGGTGGTGTGCCGCCGCAACAGCCTTTAATAAAACAGTGTCTCCATAATCGTAACTGCCGCCGCCTTCCACCATGCCCATTGCCGTATCATTACTGGACACCGCCAACCGGTAGCTGTTCGGTGCAAACACAGCAATAAACGAACTGTCTCCCAGCACTGTAACCACACGCGGATTGGTGGTGTCTCCATCTTTCCAAGCCGCAAAGTGGTAGCCATATTTTGGTGTGGCGGAAATCTTCACCTGAGACAGATAGGTGTAACGCCCGTCACCAGAAACCATTCCTTTCACCGTGTCAGCACTGACCACAGACAAACGGTAGCTGTTCGGTGCAAACACAGCAATAAACAAACTGTCTCCCAGCATTGTCACCAAACGCGGATTGGTGGTGTCACCATCGCTCCAGGCCGCAAAGTGGTAGCCGTATTTCGGTGTGGC
>DBYD01000037.1:9342-9509 GCA_002309855.1 Bacteroidales bacterium UBA1195 | reverse complement strand
CCAGAAACCATTCCTTTCACCGTGTCTGCACTGACCACCGCCAAACGGTAGCTGTTCGGTGAAAATGTGGCGGTAAACGAACTGTCTCCCAACACTGTCACCACACGCGGACTGGTGGTGTCTCCATCGCTCCAGGCCGTGAAGTGGTAGCCGTATTTCGGTGTGGC
>DBYD01000037.1:0-9327 GCA_002309855.1 Bacteroidales bacterium UBA1195 | reverse complement strand
CCGTCACCAGAAACCATTCCTTTCACAGTGTCAGCACTGACCACAGACAAACGGTAGCTATTCGGTGCAAATGTGGCGGTAAACGAACTGTCTCCCAGCACTGTCACTAAACGCGGATTGGTGGTGTCACCATCTTTCCAGGCCGCAAAGTGGTAGCCCGGACGGGCGGTGGCGGTCAAAATGGCGGTGTCACGCCGCAGATAGGTTCCGCTGCCCGCAGCCGTTCCTTTCAGGGTATCTTCGCTTTCAACCGTCAGCTTGTAATATATGGGAGTCACCACAAACGGATAAGCCCCCAACTGCGTCACAGTTCCACTACCCAATCGCAAACAGAGCCAATGGCTTCCTGCGGTATCCAAATCCTCCGCATTACATACTGCCTTTCCAGATTTTATTTTGCCGCTTGCCAAGACGAAAGTGCTGTCAAAACAATAATTGAAGACCAATTCCATGGTATCCTCCTCTTCCGGCTTCACAAACAAAAAGCTGCGGAGCTGTGACTGCAGGCCGTCGCCCAAACGGACATATAGCCTATGTATACCTTCGGAGAGGTTGCTCATGTTGAATTGCAAGGAATTGCCATACCCGAACTGTCCGCTGACACGGGAGGCGAAATCCCCATCTATCCAATAGCTGTAGACGGTCGGCAGGGTGTCCTCCACCTCCGTCACCTTCAAATAGATATAGCTGCGGAGCTGCGACTGCAGGCCATCGCCCAAACGCACATATAGCTTGTGCACACCTTCGGATAGGCCGTCTGTATTAAACATCAGCGATTTGCCATAGACAAACTGTCCGCTGACGCGGGAGGCAAAGTCCCCATCTATCCAGTAACTGTAGACTGTCGGCAGGGTGTCCTCCACCTCCGTCACCTTCAAATAGAGATAGCTGCGAACCTGTGACTGCAGGCCGTCGCCCAAACGCACATATAGCTTGTGCGGACCATCAGAAAGGCCGTCCGTATTGAACTGCATCGGGGTGCCATATGCATACCGGCCGCTGACACAGGAGGCGTAATCCCCGTCAAACCAGTAACTGTAGACAGTAGGCAGGGTATCTTCCGGAGCGGGTGTCTTCACAAACAGAAAGCTGCGCGGCGCCGTCCACTGTCCGGAGGTGTCCCTCATCTGCATGCAGATGATGTGAACCCCAGGCGACAACTGCCGCATATCCACCGCCGACTGCCAGTCACCCAATGAGATGACCTTATCGGCACGGGAGGCATAGTTGCCGTCCGTCCAGTAGCGGAGCAAAGGCTGTGTTTGTGCCGCCGCAGTAAGCGCCAGCCAACAGAACCCCACTAAAAATAACCAGCGTTTCATTATTCAGCCTTCTTGATTTCCACTTCCAGTTTGCCGTCCATCTTGGTTTTTCCCGGCACAACCACCTTACGGTTGCCCATGCTCGGATCAAAGGGATAGGTACCGCCGAAAATACCCAATTGCGTGCCGTCACTGCCCTTGATTTGGTTTACAATGCTGTCCTGCAACGCCAAACTGGTTCCTCCAGTCAGACTGTAAGTGTAAGATCCTCTAAAATCTTTGAAAACCGCAGCGTAATTTTCAATGTTGTACAAATGGGATGTGACAGGAAAAGCAGCATAATAGACATGAGAACCATGGGTATTTATACCGATACAGTAGTCATTTGAAGAATAATAGCCATCACTATAACCGCGATAGCAAAAAAGAATGCTATTTTGTACAATAATTCTATAACAATCAGCACTATACAAACCAGCCACACAATTATACACGACATTCGAACCGTTTTCATTATGGTTATAGATAGAGGCGATGTAACTGTTTTCAAATCTGCAGTTAAACATATTGTCCGTATAACAATTACCGTTTATAATACACTCAAGGATACGTAGGTTATAAGTATAATAATATGAATAATCACGATATAGCGTACCAAAATAGCATTTTTTCAGCAAACCGCCATAGGTGATTACCTTTCCATGGTCAATACCATCAGGAATGTAGAGTCCTTCCAATGTCACACTGTCGGCGTTGAGCTGGAAACTACCATAAATATGGGTGTTTCCGGTACCGGCCAAGGTATCCTGGAACATGCCGGCACCCCTGATGGTCAGTTTCTTTTTGGCAATGTTCTGGGAATAGAAGAGGCCGGGCGAGAGGGTGATGATGTCACCCGTGTCAGCAGCGGCATACGCCTTCTGCAAGGCAGCCGGTCCGTAATACGGGGTGAGAGTCCCCTTGTGATCCAGCATGGCCACCGCCGGAACCTGCGCGAATCCCGCAAAAAAAGCAAGGAACAAAACTCCAGTCAATACTAATTTTTTCATGTCAAACGTGTCAGTTATTCACCATCGACCCTTCGGCTCTTATAATTATTACGTTATTATTTTTATAACTTCATTCTCAAAACTGGAAAAGACAACATATAAGGACATCCATAAGTAGTGGTTCATAACACTACTTTTTTTCTTCCTTAGGCAGCTCCACCCCTTCCGGCAAAAAAACGGATGCATCACCGCCGTTGCGCCAGATTTCTCGCACATTGGACGATGAGACATGCACCAGCGCATCCTCCGCAGGCAGCCATACGGTCTCCACCTCCGGCGCCAGCTGCCGGTTCACATAGGCGATGTTCTGCTCCGCCTCCCAGTCGGCGGCGGAACGGAGGCCGCGCAGCAGGAAACCCGCACCGCATTGGCGGCAGAATTCCACTGTAAGCCCCTCGTAGGATGCAACTTCCACCTGCTGCAGGTCGCGGAAACAGGCGCGAAGCCATCCAAGACGCATTTCCAACGGGAAACATGCGCTCTTTGCCCCATTGGTCCCGATGGCGACCACCACGCGGTCAAATATCCGCACGGCACGTTGGACCATATCCTCATGACCTCTTGTGACCGGATCGAACGATCCGGCATAAACAGCGATTTTCCCCATGGCTACTGCAGTTTTTTGTATTTGAAGCGGTGCGGCGTTGTGTCGCCAAGCCGCATCTTACGGTTCTCCTCATATTCGGAATAGCTCCCCTCGAAAAAGTAGACCTGCGCATCCCCTTCAAAGGCAAGGATATGTGTGCAGATGCGGTCAAGGAACCAGCGGTCGTGGGAAATGACCACGGCACAGCCTGCAAAATTCTCCAGACCCTCCTCCAACGCACGCAGCGTATTCACGTCGATGTCGTTGGTCGGTTCATCCAGCAGCAGCACGTTGGCCTCGCTGCGAAGGGTCAGCGCAAGATGCATGCGGTTGCGCTCACCTCCTGACAGCACACCAGCCTTCTTGCTCTGGTCGGTGCCGGGAAAGTTGAAGCGCGATACGTATGCGCGGGAGTTGACCATCCGTCCGCCGATGGAGAGCTGGTCGTTACCTTCGGAAATCACCTCCCAGACACTCTTCTCCGGGTCGATTTGCGCATGCTGCTGATCGACATAGCCCAGTTTCACAGTCTCACCGACCTCAAAGGTGCCGCTGTCCGGCTGTTCCAACCCCATGATCATGCGGAAGAGCGTGGTTTTGCCGCAGCCGTTCGGCCCGATAATCCCCACAATGCCGGCGGGCGGCAGCGAGAAGTTCAGGTTCTCATACAACAGCTTGTCGCCGAATGCCTTTGAAACGTTCTTCGCCTCTATCACCCTGTTTCCCAAACGGGGGCCGTTCGGGATAAAGATTTCCAGTTTCGCCTCCTTCTCCTTCGTGTCCTCGCTCATCATGCGCTCGTATGCAGAGAGACGCGCCTTGCCTTTTGCCTGCCGCGCCTTCGGGGCCATGCGGATCCACTCCAGCTCCCTCTCCAGCGTTTTCCGCCGCTTGCTCTCCTGCTTCTCCTCCATCTCCATGCGCTTTGTCTTCTGCTCCAGCCAGGAGGAATAGTTACCTTGCCAGGGGATGCCTTCGCCACGGTCCAGTTCAAGAATCCAGCCTGCCACATTGTCAAGGAAATAGCGGTCGTGGGTCACTGCAATGACAGTACCCTTGTATTGCCGCAGGTGCATCTCCAGCCACTGTATGGATTCCGCATCCAGATGGTTTGTGGGCTCGTCAAGCAGCAGGATATCAGGCTCCTGCAGCAGCAGACGGCACAAGGCCACCCTGCGCCGTTCGCCTCCGGAAAACACCGAAACAGGTGTATCTCCCTCAGGACAGTTCAGCGCGTCCATGGCGCGTTCCAGTTTGGCATCCAGCTCCCAGGCATCGTGCTGGTCAATCAGTTCGGTCAGTTCGCCTTGCCGTTCGATGAGCCGGTTCATCTCGTCATCGTCCATCGGTTCGGCGAACTTCATCCCGATCTCCTCATACTCCTTCAGGTAGGAAGCGACCTCCCCGACACCCTCCATCACTATCTCCTTCACTGTCTTGCTGTCATCAAGTTTTGGCTCCTGCGGCAGATAGCCAACGTTGTAGCCCGGCGAGAAGACCACCTCCCCCTGGAAGGATTTGTCTTCGCCCGCAATGATTTTCAGCAGGGAGGATTTTCCGGCGCCGTTCAGACCCAGCACCCCGATTTTCGCCCCGTAATAAAAGGAGAGATAGATATTTTTCAAAACTGTTTTCCCCGGGTTGTACGTCTTGCTGACATTTACCATGGAAAAGATAATCTTCCTGTCGTCCATATACTTATGTTTTGTTATATTATTCTTTAGTTAAAATTTATTTTCTACAATTGAGTTTTATAGCATACCGGAAATATCGTCAATAAAAATATATAACGGAAGCAACCCTTTTATTATTGTATCACGGAAAAAAAAGTTGCATTTGTTTGTTGAAATTGAAAAATGCACACAATAAAAAAACTGAATCAACGTTATGATGTCAAATTGCTGAAATTTATGAGCACACAGATGATGACCAAGGTTATAGCCGAATACTTCAAAACACAGCCTGTTCTGAAAGCATGGCTGTTCGGCTCTTTTGCACGTGGTGAGGAGACACCCAAAAGCGATGTGGACATACTTTTCGTACCGGATTATTCCGGCAAACCCTTTACATTATTTACCCACGGAGGTATGCTGATGGATTTGCAGGAATTGCTTGGAAGAGAGGTTGATTTGGTTGTAGAAGGTACACTTCGTCCATACGCTGCAGAAACTGCTAACCGTGATAAAATACTAATCTATGAGAGAGAGAGCGAGAGATAAAGGCAGACTGGAGGATATTCTTGAATATTCCGATAACGTGACAATGCTTATAAAAGGTTATACTTATGAAGCATTTGTCGGAGAAAAGCGCACCTATTATTCTGTAATGAAAAATGTTGAGGTGGTGGGAGAAGCTGCATACATGTTGAGTAAGGCTTTCAAAAAGGCACACCCTGCAACACCATGGAAAACAGTTCAGGGAATGCGAAATGTTTTGGTACATGACTATGCAGGGATTGACTCTAAGGAATTATACAACACAGCTGTTAATGGCATTCCGGAACTGCGCAGGCAAGTGGAAAGGTATCTTACCGAAACAGACTGGGAAGCGTGGGCTACCGTTCCTGACGATTTTGAAGATTTCGCAGAATAAAAAGTCTTTCTATTCACTTTGGAGCCACCCTATAGGTAAACAAATCCAGCTGCTTCACGCCGATGGACTGCAGATGCTCCACGCTGCGCTGCCGGTCCTCCTCGGTGTTGAAGTCCGGAATCAGCGGCACACGGACCATGACCCGCTCCGGTCCTGCGCTCTGCAGCAGCCACTCCAGGTTGGAGAGTGCCAGACTGTTCGATTTTCCTGTATATGATTGATATATTGCATCGTTGCAATCCTTGATATCCACGATGAAGTCATCGCTCACCGCCGCAGCCGCCTTCAGATTCTCCAACGGCACGTTCAGCGCAGTTTCAAGGGTGATTTTCCAATCTTCAACGCAAATCTCCCGGAACCGGCAGATGAAATCGGCATGCAACAGCGGTTCGCCGCCGCCAAAGCAGACACCGCCGCCCGTGGCTAAAAAATAGAGGTTGTCGATGGAGATTTTGTCGTACAGCTGTTGGGGCGTGTATTGTGGGAACGCCCTTTTGCTGTCCAGGCAGGCGGGATTTAGGCAGTATTTGCAGTGCAGTGAGCAGCTGTGGAAGGCCGCCAGCGTGGTCACCCCCTTTCCGTCCCGTCCCAGGCGGTGCCGCGCCACCCCGATGAATGCCGCTGCCATTTCCCTCTGCTGTTCCATGTGTTTTTTTATTTTTGGAAATCTTTCTCCTCTTCTTCGGGAAGTTCTTCTATCTCCATCAATTCTTCTTCCTCTTCTTCTGGCGAATCAAGCACTAATCCAACATCAAGAGTATAATCAAACACTTCTTCTTTATATGCGGGTGGAAGTTTCACCGTTTCCGTATCCAACGAATCGTTCTGCATCATCACATCCGCCGAATCGACAGTGTCGTCGAACGGCATCTCCACCGGTGCTTGGTTGCCGCAGGCGGAAAAGGCTAAGGCCGCACCGGACAGCGTGACCACCTTCCCCAGCTGTTTGCTCTTGCGCAGCGCGTTCTCAAGGAAGCGCACCTCCGCGTCGCATTTCGGGCAGGTTCCGGCGCAATCGCCTTCGTAATGGCATTCCGAATCCTCCAAGGGAATATTGTTCTGCTCCGCTATCATCTTGCGGATTTTCTTCAACTCTCTGCAGGTGCTTTTTCCTTTGTACATGGCTGGGGGTGTTTGAATGGGTTATATCAAATCGTTTTTCTTGAGCAAAGATTTCAATTCAGCATCTGTAATGTTTTCACAATCTGACTTATCATATATCTGTAATAATGTGACATCCGTATCCGATGAAGAAAACAGAACAACATGTGTAATGACTCTCGCGCCACCACTCTTTCCTTTCTGTTTTGAGGCAATAGCGAATCTGACTTTGCGCAATCCGAACTTGATTCCCGTCCCCATTGTCGGATTCTTTTTCAACTCGGACAGAAAAGTGACATAATCGTCTTTCATTGACGCATAGCGTTTGCTAAGTTTTTTCAGCGAACGCTCAAATTCAGATGTGGTGTATATGTTACAACTCATCTATCAGTTCCTCCGCGCGACGGCCTTTGCGTCCGGTTTTCTGCATCTGGTGAAATTCAGCGAAAGCGCGGTCAAGACTTGCCATCACCTCTTCCTTTGAGTCGTCCTTCACCGATGCCACTTCCGTATATTTCCATCCTAATTTATGCATCACCCGTTGGAATAGTGAAAAATCGCTATTGGGAATACTAATTGTTACTTCTCGCATATTCGTTTTATTTTTATTGTAACGATGATTACCGCCAGTTTATTGCATAATATTACTTTTTTTCAACTAAAAATGACAGCTTTCGAATCTCAATCTAATTTGAAATCTATAGGCAGGACGAAATGACAACTTACCGGTTTATCTGAATTTACATATTTTCCCGGCTCCCATTTGGGCATTTCCCTAACTACACGCACAGCTTCACTGTCCAATAAAGGATGAACACCATTCTTCACTTTGACATCTGAAATGTTTCCGTTTACTTCCACTACAAAACTTACTTCAACACTACCCTCAATGGCATCTTTTTTCGCTTTTTCCGGATAAACCAAATGTTCCTCCAAATATTTGTCTAAAGCGTTTTGACCGCCCTTGAATTCAGCAGATTCCACTTCTGCCGATTCAATTTCACTTTCAATAAAACCACATACTGCATCTATATCATTTGGCGATGGCACAATTTTTATAGTATCCGTATCCGCCGAATCGTTCTGCATCATCACATCCGCCGAATCGACAGTGTCGTCGAACGGCATCTCCCCCGGTGTCTGGTTGCCGCAGGCGGAAAAGGCTAAGGCCGCACCGGACAGCGTGACCACCTTCCCCAGCTGCTTGCTCATGCGCAGCGCGTTCTCCAGAAAGCGCACTTCCGCGTCACATTTTGGGCAGGTTCCGGCGCAATCGCCTTCGTAATGGCATTCCGAATCCTCCAAGGGGATATTGTTCTGCTCCGCAATCATCTTGCGGATTTTCTTTAACTCTCTGCAGGTGCTTTTTCCTTTGTACATGGCTGTGGGTGTTTGAATGGGTTATATCAAATCGTTTTATTTCATTTTTTCCTCATCGATAATCATTAACATTTCCGCTGGAGTAACAACCTTACGAACCCTAGGAAAATGTTTTGTGTTGCCAGTAACCAAATATGCCTCATCCACTGTCATGGCAACCTCATAGAACACGGCATCATCTTCATCTGGGAAATCCCATCCTGTAGCAGTGCGTCTGACACACAAACCTGCACGTATGGCATTTAATGCCGACTCTATTCTTTTAACATCAAAACCAAACTTTTCGCGGTTCAGAACCTCTTTGTATTCCTCTATGATTTCTTCATTGTAAACAGGAATGATAGTTCTGTCAATAATATGGTCAAGCAATACAACTGTGGGAGATTGCAAGTTTTTAGACAAAAGCGCGGACACGATGACATTAGTGTCAAATACTGCATAGTAACGTTTCATACCTTATTTTTTACGCAGTCTGCATGCTTCCCGCGCCTGACGGATTTCTTCGTTTATCTCATCAAGGCTCATCTCAGAATTACCAGCCGCCTCACTCTGCAAGCGCATCTCTTCAATAGCCTTGCGCGCATCCTCAAGCATGATTTCCCGTTCAAGTTCCTCCTCCCTGATAGGAATTTCCTGCGCCTGCACCGACTGCCTGATAAACAGGCTGATTACCTTGTCGGCTGTAACGCCAAACCGCGCACAAAGCAGGTCAAAACTCTTTTTAGTCGATGTGTCAATGTTATATGTATAGCCCATAACCATATTTATTACAAAAAGTGTAACGTAGAAAAAGGAGCGTTTATTGTTTGCTCGACAGATTTTTTTCCTTTTTCAATGACCAAATCCGCTTACGGGTTTTTCACAAGCTCACCCTCTAATGGTTCTTCTTCATATGGCAGTGGTGGCTGAACGGCAGAATCAGGATAGTCAATCCCCTCTATTATTCCCCCTGGAATTGGAAGATCCACATCCGGAAAAGAGGCCGCTTCGGTCTTAACCGTATCCGTATCCGCCGAATCGTTCTGCATCATCACATCCGCCGAATCGACCGTGTCGTCGAACGGCATCTCCCCCGGTGTCTGGTTGCCGCAGGCGGAAAAGGCTAAGGCCGCACCGGACAGCGTGACCACCTTCCCCAGCTGCTTGCTCATGCGCAGCGCGTTCTCCAGAAAGCGCACTTCCGCGTCACATTTCGGGCAGGTTCCGGCGCAATCGCCTTCGTAATGGCATTCCGAATCCTCCAACGGGATATTGTTCTGCTCCGCTATCATCTTGCGGATTTTCTTCAACTCTCTGCAGGTGCTTTTTCCTTTGTACATGGCTGGGGGTGATTGATTGTTACTATGCTTGTAACGCA
>DBYD01000011.1 GCA_002309855.1 Bacteroidales bacterium UBA1195 | reverse complement strand
GGAGAGTAGGTCGTCGCCTGGTTTTTATAAGGGATCATCCAAGGATGGTCCCTTTTTTTTTACTTTTTTACAATAAAATAATATATCCTGCGTTACATAAATAATGTTAAAAGATTGTTTGGATATGGAAACTATAGTAAGTCCCAATCACGTGGGCTCCGGAAAAGTGTCTGTTGCCGATGCGTTGTGGTCACTGATAGCGGGGCAAACCAAAAGCACTCGCCGTGCATTGGCTGAAAAACTGTTGTCTGACGATATTGAGTTGGCCGAGCAGTTGGTGTTGAAAGCGAGCATCGAACGCGGCTGGCAGCAGGTTAAGGCCATGCAGGCTGCTGGCAGCAATAACGGTTCGTTGCAGGACTTGATTGACGAACTGAACGGAGGGCGAGATGAGAGCAAGCTTGCTTGTTCTTTCGAGTCGAAGAGAAGTGGGCGAAGCCAAATGAGAAAGGCCTGACCATGCTCAATGTCAGTATCATTCCCTCCGATGAATTTCGCCGCCAGGCCAAGCGTCTGTTAAAGAAGTACAAGACGCTGTCCGATGACCTTACAGAATTGCAACGGAAGCTGCTTGCCAACCCGTTTGTTGGGACAGACCTTGGTGGCGGCAAGCGCAAGATAAGGCTTAAGGTATCATCCAAGAACAAAGGCAAGAGTGGTGGTTTCAGAGTCATTACTTTTAATGTGGTGCAAATAGAGGATCTTGTGTTTGTTTATCTCATAACACTGTACGATAAGTCCGAATACGCTTCCGTCTCCGACCGTTACGTCAACCAGATTATTAAAGGACTTGATAGATAAGTAATTCTGTATTCCGTAATAATGTGGATAGGACAAAAGTGTTGGTTTATTTTTGATGCCCTGTAATATTTGGGCATGCCCAAACGTTTTATCAATGTATTAATCATAATAACATGGTATCATGAAACATTCCTTTTTTACATTTGCTTTGTCAGTGTTGGTGCTGTCAGGTGCTTTGGTCGGGTGCCAGAAAGATGAACCGGTTGGGAATAAGGTTCCTACGGACAATGAATTTGCTTTGGTGAAATATTCCGTCGGAAAAAGCTACCGTTATTTCAAGGAAAGTGCCGGGAGCTGGGGATTGGTTCCGAAACCGAACAGGGAAGGCCGTTTCCTGAAACAGGAAAACGGTTACAATAAAGAATTTTCGGTATGGACTATCGGTTATGATTATAATGACACCAATGTGATATACGAAGGTTCGCTATATGTGAATGTCCAGAACTTCGACACGATGAAATCTGTCTTCAAACGATGGTTGGCGGAATTCAGGGCGGTAACGAATCTGAAGAATATGGTTCGGGTTGGTTTCAGCTCGTCTGCTGACAACGTCAAGAAGAGCTACGAGGATTTTGATTCATTCATGGCTGATGTGGACAGGCTGCAATTCCAGAACGAATTATCGATGTATGCGCAGCTTGTGGAAAACAATGGTTTTGAGTATCATTTTACTTTTTGTTGGAGGCAATATGTTAAGGGTTTGGAAGTTCAGGTCTCCAACCGTCTGGCATTGCGTAAGGAGCCTGAACTCCCGATGGTGGATCACATTGTCGGGAAGGAGAATGACATTCTGGTTATGAAGGTTGATTATATGACATTCAAGTTTATGGGATATTCTACAGTTAAAATTGCTGATGCCTTGTCAGATGCGGACACCATCCCATTCTGTACGGAATACAAGGATCCGTGTGATTTCGGCTATATCAAACTCTATTACGGACGGAAAGATTCCGGCAACCTGCTTTTCAACGGTTCAATTGTATGGGCAGGCTGCGGCAAGATGGAATATCCTAAAGATTTTGTTACATGTCGTAGCAACATGATGGATATTATCTATCCTGGACAAAGCCGTTTTTCGTTCTTTGACGGTGGCTCCCATTATACAGTGACGGACGAGTATGAGCTGAAGCGGATTTGGCAGACCATTACCCCCATGGAGGCTTTCCAGTGGTATTACGGCCGTACTGCCAAAAAGGTGGCGGTGTATCTTTACACTCCAAGTGTGGGCATGGGTGACCCTGCCGACGGGTATTACCTTGTGTTTGTGGAAAACAGCCGGCGGTAAAATTTGCCTGACACGGCTACATGTGTGGAGCCGATGTGGGCAAGCCTGTATCGCCTATTTTTTCGGGAATGTTCAGGTAGCTGAAAAAGCGTTCGGGCCGGTAGTTCATGACCAGCTCATCCGGGAAGTCCGTTTCCGCTAACAGCGGCCAGAGCCTTTCATAGTCTGCAATTTGGAATGAAACATGAGCATCGCTTCCTAGCATGACGGGGGTGCCGTGCTTTTTGCAGAGCCGCAGCAGTGTGAGGTTGTGGTCGTGCGCGGCTGTGCGCTTGCGTTCCGGTGCGAGGGAATGGTTGTTGATTTCCAGCAGCGTATGTGTCTCTTTTGCTGCAACGACTATCGGTTCGAAATCGAGTTCCGCCGTGTCGTCCCCCGGATGGCATATCATGTGTATGCGCGGGTTGCGGATCACCTTCAGCATTCCTTCAGTATTCTCTTCGCGGGTACCGCCTTTCCAGCAGTTGACATGGATTCCTGCGATGGCAATGTCAAGACGTCCGATGTATTCGTCATTCAGGTCAAGGGTGCCGTCGTTGTCCAGAATGTTGATTTCGCAGCCCATCAGCAGCCGCACCCCGTACATCATGCGCGGCACGACAAACATGTTCTTGAAATAAATCAGCGGGCAGGTGCCAGGAATGCTTGGTCCGTGCTCTGTGATGCCCAGGACCTGCAGCCCTTTTTCGGCTGCGGCCTGCGCCATCTCCTGTATGGAACTGTAGGCGTGCCCGGAGGCCACCGAATGCGTGTGCGCGTCAATCAGGATTTTACGCATAATTCAAAAAGAAGGTGTTTGTTCAGGTCTTACATGTTCTGCAGCATGGATTGTATCATGCAGTCCGCATCTGTGAAGATGTCTGAAATCCGTGATTCCAGCATGTAGCAGGGGACGGAGAAAATACGGTTGCGCCGGTCGTGTGCCACTTCGCCATGCTGTGTCGGCAGGGCGTGCCCTCCCATTTTCTCCACGAGGGAGGATGTCTTCGGATCCTTCCCCATGGTGACGGTCGCACCCTCAATCACACGGGCGACCATCAGCGGGGCGATGCACATTGCCCCTATCGGCTTGCCTGCCGCATGGAATGCCCGGATAATTCCGGCAATGTCCTCATTCACCTTGAAGTTTTCCCCGTCCAGCAGGTAGGTGAAGATGTTCTTTGCGCTTCCGGAACCGCCTGGAAAAATTAGTGCGTCAAATTCCTCCATGCGGAGTTCCGGCAGTGGGGAGACCTCTCCCCGGGCGATTCGGGCCGATTCAACCATGCAGCTGCGCTGTTCCGGCATCACCTCCTTGGTCAGGTGGTTGACAACCTGGTGCTGGTTAATGTCGGGTGCGAAAATCCGGTATTGCGCCCCGTTGCGGTCGATGGCGTACATCACGCTGACGCTTTCATGTATTTCGGAGCCGTCCATGGAGCCGCATCCGTTCAGTATGACTGCAAATCTTTTCATGTCTTATGTTATTTGTTATTATGGTATCTGATTCTGTTCAAAAGCGTGAAACAACCTCCTCAAAAAGCTGCATCAGCGCATCGTTATGGCCCTTGCTGAACTCGCCGGTGGCGCGGTTGGCCACGCCCACGTTCAGGCTCAATGTCTTATGTCCAAGTGCGCGTCCCATTCCATAGATGCCTGCCGTCTCCATCTCCAGGTTGGTGTAGGGTATGCCTTGGAACGAGCGGTCCAGCAGCCGCTGCACAAAGTCGCCCTGTGCCAACGGAAGGCGCAGCTTGCGGCACTGCGGTCCGTAGAATCCGGGTGCGGTCACTGTTATGCCCTGAGTGTAATTGGCTGCTACGCGCTGCAACAGATCCTCGTCGCACTCGCCGGTGTAGGGGGTGAGGGGCAGCTGCCACTGGCAGTGCCTCCTGAAATCCTCCAGCAGTTCCGGATGCCGCTCCTGGTAGGGGTAGAAGTGCATGAGGCAGTCCATGCCGATACAGAGGCGGCCCGCGATGAAGCTGTGCATTGGCAAATCCCCTTGCAGCATCCCGCAGGTGCCGATGCGCACAATTTCAAGTGTGTGGTGCCGCTCCTTCGGCTTGCGCGCCTTCAGGTCGATGTTCGCCAAAGCGTCCAGTTCGTTGAACACTATGTCGATGTTGTCGGTGCCCATGCCGGTGGAGATTATGCTGATGCGCTTGCCTTTCCAAATGCCGGTGTGTGTGTGGATTTCACGGTTCTCCTTTTTTACCTCAATATGGTCGAACCGTTGGGAGAAAAAGCCGACCCGTGCTGGGTCGCCCACAAATATTATCTTGTCCGCCAACTCCTCAGGCTGCAGCTGCAGGTGATATACATTACCTTTGTCGTCTATCGGCAGTTCCGCCGCGTTGATGTCCATGATCTGATGTTTTATTTGCAATTAAAATTCAATTTTATCATATTTCTCAAGTCCACCCGGTATATGTTCACCGGATTCCCATTCTATCAGGTCGAAGTGCCGGACCTGTTTTTCTGTCGTCATTAATTCTTTTTCGATTTTTCCATCCGGACTTTCCACAGTGCAAACCCACAGCATTTTGTTGTTCGGGTAGGGTGAGAGTGTGACACGATACCACTTTTTGTTGTCGTACAGGATACAGAGTTCATAATGGTAGCTGTTGCCCCGTTTCGACACATTCCGGATGGGTGAAACGGATAGTTCCATTCCGTGGAACACCTCAACACTGTCGCGCAGTTCGGTCATATATGGGCTGTCCACGCTCAGATAATACTTTCCGTTGTATTTCATGACCGGATACCAGTATCGTGGCATGTCCCCCAAGTCGTTATGTACAAGGGTTATGCCCGATTCATAAATTTGATTGACTGCTTCGGTAAAATATTCGCTGCTGTCTTCCCAACGGTAAAACATCTTTTGCAGATGGTCAGGATGGTACGCGTGCTTGTGAGGGATGATATAATATGAAGAAAAACCTGGCTGTTCTGTATAATTAAAACTGTATTCCCGATAGAGGTAGGTTGTGCCATTTTCAACGAAAGTGGTTTCCGCATTATATACACGTCCCCACGACGCTTTGAAAGCCAATGGGAATCCCATTGTCCGGTTGCCAATCTGCACACTGTAGGTGGAGGAGTCGGCGGAGAAGGTTCCAGGATGTTTGTGCAGGCTGTCGCAAAGCGGGTGGCTTATTTGTGCTTTGGCGGAAACACAGGAGAGGCTCAGCAGAACAACAAGCTGGAGGTAAAAGATTTCTTTTTTCATGGCGATGAATCATGTTTCGGTTACATTTTCCATAACGCCGCGAAATCGGAAATATTGTGGATGGGAATAATTTTTCCACCGCTTCCGCACAATAAACTGCGGTGAAGGGCGTTTTTTTTTGTGAAACAAATTGTGTTGTTGAATTATGAGAAAGCTTATAACAACTTGCTTGATAATATGTTCCGCCCTTGTTGCCATGACGGGGTGCAAAACCCGTTCGGATTATTCCCATTCTTTTGTCAGCGATGTGGTTTATATGTTCCGCTATTTGTGTTCCGGAATGCCGTTCGGTGGTTCGTATGCGGCGGCGGAACCGTATCAGCTTGATATGACTGTCGTTGAGTTGGATTCTGCCATCAGAAAGTTCCTGTTGGAACACCCGCAGTATGATGTGATAAAGCAGGAACACTGGTATTATGACACCATACATAATGAGTATGAATTCATGACGGGAGAATTTCATTCCATGAATGACAATGACCTGAATGACACATTTAACGGTTATTACAGCTATTTTTTCTATCTTCCGGATGTCCAGTTGACCATTATGTGTGTGTCACCCTCTTTGGCAAAGCCGGCTGAACTGTGGCTTGCCAAAATCAGTGAATCTCCTGGCTATGTGTTGTGTTTGCATGATAATCAGAATGTGAACGTGGATTTGTCCAGGAAGGCCAATGAGGCCGTCAAACGGAAATTCGAGCGTGAAGTTTTGGGTCAATTGGGGGCATACCGCTCTGAGGGATACAATCCGCCTTACAGGGTGAGGGCAAGGAACAGCCGTTTCACCAGGAAGTTCCTACGGGGAATGCGGCGGAGCGGGGTGGTCGCGCCGGATTCCGTTTCGTGGCAGACCGTGCATCTGCCCACCATCACGGGCATGGATTACGACACCTTGTATCTGATTATGAATGCTAAATCTGAAGATATTGAAAAAGAGACCGGTCTTTCTTATGGGAAAGACATGTTCTGGTCTCCGGACTACTATCTGCTTTTTCTGAAGAAGGGGAACCGGACGGTGTATTGCAAGGAGTTTTCCCGATTCCCTTATTTCGAGAATGTCTATTTCCGTTTTACGCCTCCTCGTAGTATGGATGAAAAACCGACCTGCCTGCTTCGGACAACCAACAAGAATTTTCTTGTGCGTTCGGAAAAACTGGGCAAAGAGGTGTTCTACCTGCTGTGCGACCCCTCCGACACCACACTGACTTCCACAGCGAAACGTGTTTGGGACAAATAGTGTCCGTTTGCCGCAAAAGCGGAAATATTGCAGATGGGAATGTTTTTTCCCCTGCTGCCCGGAAGAGCGTATTGTTTTGCTTCTGCATCGTGGATGTGTTTTCAAGGCTGCTGAATCTGGCATCTGGATCCAAGTTCATCCGAAAAAATGTGAAAAAATATAGTTTAATGTCAAAATAAATGTGCTTTTCTGTCGTTTATTCGTCAGAATAAATGTGATTATTTATATGGAAAGATTGTTATACAGAGAGTTGCTGATATGAAGCAACTTTTGAGGCTTATCCAGTCCATTCCCTCCAAGAAGGCGGAGCCGCTGAAACGGTGGCTTGGCGAAGTGGGCAGCCAGTTTTTTCCTCCGCTTCCGCACAATAAACTGCGGTGAAGGGCGTTTTTTTTGTGAAACAAATTGTGATGTTGAATTATGAAGAAGTTATTATTGATTTTGTTTCTTCTAAGCATTTTTTCATCTTGCAGTCACAGAAGAACCGCAGCCGATACCATTGAATTGGGGAAAAGTACGGTGCAATACAATTTATCACCGGATTTGCTTGCAAATGACACCAACCGTCAAAAATGGGTGCAGGATTCATGTGGCTGTCTGCGTTTGAGGACGCTCCAGTTAGCGGAGTCGTTAATTGAAGAATATGACTTGTTACACAGGTCAAAAGATAATTTTATTTCTGTTTTTGGCGAACCAAATAATGTCAAAACCATGCAAGACAAGGCGATATTATCATATTACATAGAATCAGTGTGTTATGATGGATTATTTGTTGAATCTGGCGATAAGGCGTGGATTGATTTCGAATTCAGAAATGATACGCTGATTTCCATACCAGATGTTTTTTATATTGAATAGAACCTTATAAATTTTTTTCTGCATCTGCAGTCGTATCCGCTTTTTGATTACTTTTGCAAATGTAATTATTCAGTAAAAAAATGAAAAAATCATTGGATTATGGAACAGGAATTTGCTATACAATTGTTTGAAAACAAGAAGATTCGTTGCGTTTGGGATGCGGAACGGGAAAAGTATTACTTCTCTATCGTGGATGTGGTTTCGGTGTTGACAGAAAGCGACTATCAGGCGGGACGAAAGTATTGGAAGGTATTGAAGGGTCGTCTTATTAAGGAAGGATATCAACTGGTAACAAATTGTTACCAGTTGAAATTGCCAGCTCCCGATGGAAAGATGCGAAATACTGATGTCGCTGATATGGAACAACTTTTGAGGCTTGTCCAGTCCATTCCCTCCAAGAAGGCGGAGCCGCTGAAACGGTGGCTTGCCGAAGTGGGCAGCCAGTTTTTTCCCCGCTTCCGCACAATAAACCACAGCGCGGGGCGTTATCAAAACATACATTCTAAAAACATTATGCCATGCAAAACAGGAATTCATTAATAATTCTATTTTTCAGTATGTTATTCTATATCCCGCACTTCTGTCTGGCGCAGGACACCTTGTCAGAAATGACCATGTTGGGTGACTGGGATTGTTACCGGAAAAGCATGGACAAAGCCTTTGACAAAATGAACAGAAGGTATCGGTTGGGGCGGCATGAGACGTATGTCGTTTACGATCTTGTGGATACCAGCAACAGAATGATAACAGAAAAAGACACATTGCTATTGGTTAACAAGCATGTGTATCATGTCGTTTCCCCGTGGGTGTACAGTAAGGTTTCAATGATTGTTGTTCCATTTGAGGGTGAATTATTCGCTTTTTTAGGGCTGAATTGCTGCGAAGGCGGGCATAATGTTGAAGATGTGTTGCATTGGATGGGGAACAACCTTCAGAATGTGGATGATAACACATTGGAGAGGATTAGGAACTATCGTCTTTTTCATCCGAATCTGAAGATGGACCCGCAAGGGAGCATTCCCGAGTGCGAATACAGATGCAAGGATTGCCAATCCGAAAAGCAGCAAAGGCATGATCATTTTAAAAAGCCCAAAAGGATAAAAATGGTCAAATTTTAATATGTAGTGCTGTTTTTATGAAGAATCTTATAAACACTTGTTTGATAATATGTTCCGCCCTTGTTGCCATGACAGGGTGCAAAACGTTGGCTGTTACACCCCCAGCGCTTTGATCTTTGCCATCAGCACATCCACATGCTTTTCCAAGGATTCGTAAGTCTGTCCGGCAACGTGGGGGGAGAGGAACACCCGTTCTGAGGCGGCAAGGTCGCGCAGCGGCTGCTCCCAATCCTCACGGGCAGGAATCTGCAGTCGGATGTTCTCATATTCCAGCACATCCAAGGAGGCAAGTTTCACCTTGCCGGTCTGGAGGCATTGTACCAGTCCCGCCGCATCGAGGCATTTTCCGCGTGAGGTGTTGACCAACAGAATCTCCTTGGCGAAGCCGTTCAAAAAATCCGCATCGATGTAGTGATGGTTTTCGGGCAGATAATTGATATGTATGCTCAGAATGTCCGAATCGGCCTGCAGCTGCTCCAGCGTGACCGCCTCGGCATATTCGTCGCCATAGTTTTCCAAATATTTGTCGTGGCAGATTACGCGGCAGCCGAAGCCGCTGAGCTTGCGGGCCAGCGTACGCCCCATGGTGCCGTAGCCGAGAATGCCGACTGTCTTCCGGTGCAGCTCGTATCCGCGGTTGGCCTCGCGCTGCCATACACCCGCCTTGACTTCACTGTCCATGCGTGCGTACTGGCGCAGCATGTTCAGGATGCTCCCGATCACATACTCCGCCACCGCGTCCGCGTTGCCTTCCGGCGAATTGATGCAGCGGATGCCCTTCGCTTCGGCGTATGCGGTGTCGATGTTCTCCATTCCGGCGCCGATACGGGCGATGAAGCGCAGGTTTGCGGCGGCATCGATCATCCGCCGGTCTATCTGGAACCGGCTGCGGATTACAAATCCGGCATATTGCGCGGCAACGGGCAGCAGCTCTTCGTAATCTATCTCCCGGCGTTCGCATGTGAAGCCGAGCTGCCGGAGTTCCCACTCCATGCGCGGAGCCGGATTGTCAATAAACAAAACCCTCTTTTCCATGGATGTTTTTTTGTCATGCAAAATGATGTGCAAAAATAGCTAAAAAATGGATTGGGAGAGCGCACCGCCTCCTTTTTTTGTGTAATCTGAAAAATCTGTCACAAATGCCGCCTCTGGCGGTGCTGCCGCAATGGTTTTCTGTCTTTTTGGCAGTTGTTTGAAATGCCTGTCAGTAACTGGTGATAATGTAATCTTTTGAAATACAACTAAATATTGTTTATATATCTGTTTTCTTAAAGAAGATGGCATAATAATTGGCAAATGGGGTGTCGGTTTAACAATTAATTATTAACACGAAAACAGAAAGGAAACATACAATGGGTAAAATTATTGGAATTGACTTGGGAACCACAAATTCATGTGTGGCAGTGATGGAAGGCAACGAGCCGGTTGTCATCCCCAACAGCGAGGGTAACCGCACGACCCCATCCGTAATCGGATTTCTCGATAACGGTGAGGGTGAGCGCAAAATCGGTGACCCTGCAAAGCGTCAGGCGGTGACCAACCCGAAAAACACCGTGGCCTCCATCAAACGGTTCATGGGCGAGAGCTATGACCGCGTGACCAACGAAATCAGCCGTGTGAGCTATGAGGTTGTGCGCGGCGACAACAACATGCCGAGGGTGAAGATCGGCAGCCATCTCTACACACCGCAGGAGCTTTCCGCAATGGTGCTGCAGAAGATGAAGANNAGAAGACCGCCGAGGACTATCTGGGCCAGGATGTGACGGAGGCCGTGATTACGGTGCCCGCCTACTTCAGTGACTCACAGCGTCAGGCGACCAAGGAGGCCGGTACAATTGCCGGTCTGAATGTGAAACGTATCATTAACGAGCCGACTGCGGCCGCTTTGGCCTACGGCTTGGACAAGAAGATGTCCGACATGAAGGTTGCTGTGTTTGACTTGGGCGGCGGCACCTTCGATATCTC
>DBYD01000003.1:55339-62839 GCA_002309855.1 Bacteroidales bacterium UBA1195 | reverse complement strand
AATAAATTAATTTTAGAGGTTACCTATAGAGGTAACCTTTTGTAATTCAATAATAGGATTTTGTTTTTTTAAAAGATCAATAATAATAGGGATATTGGTTTTATGTGTTTTATTGTTGTACATGTGAACATAACATGTTCGAATTTCCATATCTTTACCCAAAACGATTTTTTGAAGCATGTTTTCTATTTGGGCTGCTTCCTTTTTATGTTTTTCGTCATTTTCTGGAATCATACATAAAACTGATGACCAAATTGAATTTCGATGTTCTTTTTCAGAATAACCATATAAATGACTTAAAGATGCGGTGATAGTAATAATATACCGTCGCATATTCAACATGGCTTCTCCACTTGTTTTTGATAATAAGTATGATTGGGTGATGGCTGCCATATCAGCACGCATGAATTGTATTGTAAGACATAAGTTTAATAAGATAAGAATATTATTGATTTCTGGTAATTCAGTTTGTTTATATACCAATTCCTTTAATTTCTTAAAATTATCTAAATAAAATGCATATTCATCTATTGTTCTTAGGTCATTCAAGATATTATTAAGCATGTCGTGCAATACTTCGTCCTTCGACAAATTTTGAATAAGCGTCAAATGAAGGTTGTTGTCAATAGAGTCAGATATAATATTTATCTCAGTTGCTCGCCCTTTTCTTTTGAGGCAATCTTCTATTATATCGCATAATTTGGTCATGTCTTTTAACAAATCCAAATAGGCGAAAATTTTTTCACTTGCTTCATCAAGATTGTTTGCGGCTATGGTATATGAATAAACCTGTTTCATATCTGCAGAATAATGAAAGGTCAAATCACGATGTGTTTTGTCAGAATTATTTCCGGCTATTTCTTTTAATTTTACATTAACAGACTGGAACAAAGAGTAAAGAAAAGGTTGCTCTTCCCAATCGCTGATAGGTTTACTATTAATGGCATTTCCAATCTTGGTCCATATTGAGAAACGTTGGTTTTTTCCATAACCAAGCAATAATTTGTATGCTTCCTGCATACCGGCATACAAGTTTTTAATGTGATAGCATTGAATATATGTGTTATTTGTTTTACAACAAGCTATAAATGAAATGCCTAAATCTATCTGGATGAATATCATGTCCATTCGTAGCTCAGTAGTTAATGCAAATATATCAAAAACGCTACCTTTTATTTTGTTGTATTTGGCAACATTGTCCAATATATTTTTAGAAAGAGCACCTATAAATAGTTCATAAACAGTTAATTGTTCTAATTCTTTTGTATTATCCATTTTCAAGTTTAAAATTAAACAACATTATTCGTTAGTTAATAGCCAATCCGACATAAATACACTATTTTCAAATATTTATTTCTATTGAATTTCCAATTCGCAGTGTTCTTTGATAAACTTTGCCAATTTCTCATTTGGCTTGATAAACTCATCGAAAGCCTCTTGTGCGTACTTGGCAATCCAATGCCGACTGCCCTCGGGTGGGGTGTCCCCAACATCAAAATGATCGAAGTAGTCGTTTGCTATCAGATAGTGCCAGTTAAGGTGTAGAATAAATGAAATGTGAACCATAGTAATCTGATTTAGAATAATAATCGCATTATCCAACTGCTTCTCTCTTTTAATATTCAAATCTTTGCAATTCAGCAGTATGCTTGAATAGCGATTTGCATGAACACTGTCATCCAAAAACTCACGATTCTTTTTTAAGTAGGTGTTCCATCCGAAAAAATGGTATAGGTCTTTTGTAGACAGCGATTCCTTTAATACTTTCAAAATCTCAAGTATCTTTGGTATTCGATATTTTCCCTTCAGCCATTCGTCCACATCTTCAACGATGCGATTTTCTATCCAGTCGAATTTTTCCTTTCGCACCACATCAATGTAAATTTCTACAAGTACGGTGTCGAACAGATTTCTTATCAGCACAAAGGCATCCGTTATATGTCCCACTTTCAATAACAGTTTGATAGAATCGAGTTTGTTACTTATGGACATATAGACATACGATTCATAATTGGTTATGCCCATGGTTCCATTTGGAACGAAACGATAGCATGTGTCAGCTAAGCCATTGTAAAATTTCTTCATGTGTTCTATCTTTTCGAACACTGGATGATTTTGATATGCTTCGCTGTCTATCTTGTTTTCTTTGTAATACATATTTTATTATGTTTTAGAAATATAACTTCGTTTTTGTTGAGTAAACGATTGCAAAGATACAACTTCTTCCAATATGTTGAACAGGTCATAGGAAAATCTTAGTGTTATCCTTTTAACCTCCGAACTGCTGAATGACATTCCCGCACGCAGTGCGGGGTGACAGGGGTAACAACCTCTGTTACTTGATATTTCCAACCAGCTCCTCCGCCGTCATCTCCATCCTGTTGAAGGCGAACCATTTTTTTCAGAGGTTCAATGCTAATCTTTCAGCAACCGATTGGCCTGTTAGCGGAACAGAAAGAACCTGATAATCAGCATGAGGTCACAATTTGTGACCTCAAAGAAGTAATGCTTTGATATAAGGTTTGTTCATCTTGTGAAGGTTGGAACATGATTTTTTATATTTGAGACAATATAACGGAAATGTATCCGTTAATAAAATGATAAAAATGAAAACACATGTCTGAAAATAGGTTTCAAAACAAATACCGTATACCATCATCACGTGCCGAATGGCACAGTTACGAAGGTGGTGTTTTTTTTGTTACCGTCTGCACACAGTATCGCCAAAATTATTTTGGTGAAATTGAATGTGGTGAAATGCGGTTGTCGGAGTTGAGAAAATATTTGGCGGAACAAATTGTCATAACACCGCAGATGCGTTCCGATATGAATGTTGAAATACCATCATTTGTCATCATGCCGAATCATGTTCATTTGATTGTTGTTATTAATGTCAACGAATACAATGCGTTAGATTATAATGCTGTATTTCAATGTAGAGACGCAATGCATTGCGTCTCTACAACAACAACAATGTGCAATGGTGACAAGATTAGGAATCGTTTTTCGCCACAATCAAAAAATTTGGCGTCCGTTGTGCGTGGAATTAAAATAGCCACCACGGTTTTTGCCCGTAAAAACAATATTCCATTTGCATGGCAAACACGTTATTATGATCGAATAATACGCAATACGGCAGAAATGAACCGCATTGCATGGTATATTGAAAATAATGTTGCACATTGGGAAGAGGATGAAAATCACCTTGATGTATAATTTATTCCGAAGACAAATCCTCCTCGCGGCACTCAATGGCGAGGCTCACCGCCTCCTTCATATTTGCCATGAGTTCCTCCACGGTTCTGCCTTGGCTGAACGCTTCCGGAATTTGTTTGCACTGGCCCACGTAGCAGCCAGTGACCGGATTTTTTTCAATAATAACCGTATATTTTGTCATCCAATGATTCATGATAGGGTTATGTGTTAAATTTTGCAAAAGTACCACTTTTCCCAATACGCGGAACAGATTCTTAAAAAAAATATGGGACGGATGTGGTAACCTTTGTCTGATTTATGATGAGACATTTCCTACCAGCTCCTCCGCCGTCATCTCCATCCTGTTGAAAGCGAACCATTTCTTCGTATCGTTCTGTTTCTTCAAGTCGAACTACCGAGTTTTTCTCGGTAGTTGAATCTCTGTTAATATCCTGTTCCAAAACAGAAACGTGTTTCAAATTATTTGATATTGCCGGAAAGAATTGTGCAGAGTTGTTCCATATCATTCATCAACTCTTCGTGCGGAATGAGCTTCACACGTCCATCTTTGATTTCACGTCCGCGCTGTATGGTTAATTCCTTTGCCTCCTCTTCAGAATAGGCACACTGTAAGATTGTACACATACGTTTATCTTTTTTATTATAACGTGAATGGCTATGAATTATTGTGTTTTTTGTTAACATGAATTTTGTTATTCATTTCACGCGATAACCGACAGAGATAATCACATCAAGGTTGTAAAACTTGATGCGGCGTTGGATGGCACGCCCCCCTTCGTGTTGAACTTGTAAGAAATCCTTACAAGTTGCAGATTTGGCAAGTTCCTCTTCTTTATACAGGTTATGGATATGTATGGTGATGTTTTGTGGAGTGGTGTCGAACAGCCATGACATTTCCGCCCATAGTGCGGAGGCGGCAGCATTACGCTATTTGAGAATCTTCACCCCTTTGTGCAGCAGCAGTTTCCCGTTGGAGATGTTTTTGATTTTCCCGTTCTGGTGCACAATAAGTTGGGCGCCGGGTTCCACCTCGAAAACGCAGTCCTTGCCTATCTTCAGCAGCGCCTTCTCCGCAATTTCAAAGCGGCTTCCTGATTTCAGCAGCACGCGGCTTCCCTTCTCCAGCTCCATGGTGGAATGGCTTTGCAGCACAAATTCGGAGCCTGCCTCGCAGGTCAGCAGGGTGGGCCGGGCAAACAGGCCGGTGACACTGTCACGATAAGGCTGTTCGGGTGTCAGGTTCTGTGTCAGCAGCAGGTGGCGGCGGGGTTGCAGGAATGCCTTTTCCTTCAGTGCGATGTTGCCGGTCCAGTTGGCGTCGTCCGTAATGTCGTAATCGTCCCATCGGATGCGTACCAGGATGTTCCTGTCCTTCTGCGGAATCATCTCTATGCTCAGTCCGCTCAGGAAGGTTGTGCGGAGGTTGCGCGGATTCTCACTATAGTCGCTGCCCCATGCGGTCATGGAATTGTAATAGGTTCTTGTGTTGCAGGTGCTTGGGTTTGTGGCCATGCTGATTTTTGTGTGTTTGCTGAAGGCGTCCAGATTGTCGCCGAGTGATGGCAGGGCGTCGTCGGCCCTTCCGTTCACCACTTTACGCCACATGGAGAGTTCGCTGGATTTTCCCAGCCGGTTGTCTCCCTCCTCCGGGAAAAACATGTTCTCCTGGTCACTGTATCCGTTGAAGGGGTTTGCCGCCTTACGTACCATCACATAGTTATGGTCACTATAGTTCACGCAGTTGATCCTGTATACGGTGTCAGGTGTGAAGCGCAGATTAAAATTGTAGTAGCCCTCGGCGGAAATGATTCTCAGATTGTCCCTTTCATCAGGGTTCCAAACATCCTGTTCCCTGCCTTCCAGCACATCGCGACCCACCTGGTAATAGGCGTAGATGCCGGCTGTGCCTTTGGGACGGCAGTCATAAAGGTTGGAATATTGCAGGTAGTCCAGTTTTCCGTTGTACCCCACCTGATGGTTCTCCAGCCAGATGTACTGGTTTGACGCCTTGTCGTTCCCTTTGTAGGGCAGCCGGATGCGGACCGCATCGCCATAGGTGACAAAATCGCGCAGCAGGAAGGTTTGCGCACCATCCTCCTTTGATATGTCGGAACGCAGGAACCCGCTGTTGTCCGCGTTGCGTGCGCAGATGTAGTCCGGCGCATCCGGATGTTTCCAGTGCATCCTCCACCGTTCGTAACCGTTGCAGCTGACCAGCCCCGATTCCGACGCCCCCATCAGGCCGTAGCCTTTCTGTACGGACAGGAACGGCATCAGTTCGGAGGAGCCCCTATGGTTTCCTCCGGAGGCATGGAAACTGTTGCCGCCGAACAGCGAATGTGACAGTTCGTGCTTGATGATGCTGCTCGGGTTGGAGAAGAAATCGCCTGCGCCCACGCACTGCATGGTGCCGTTGTAACTCACATCATATTCACCGTATTTGGTCTTAAGTTTTCCTGTCCAGAGGTTCTTGCCGCTGAATCCGCTCCCTCCGTTGATGCCGCCGTATGCGGCTGTGATGTTGCGGAACAGCACCTGTGTGTATCCGAACCGTTTTGAGTTGTCCCAGATGTATTCTTTGGGGTTGTTGTGCCGGTAAACTGTCCGGAAGCCTCCGGTCGCGTTGACATAGTCGATGGCTATTTCTGCGATAAGATTGTAGGTAAAGCTCTCAGCCTCATCTAAAATGCGGCTTTCCTTCAGGTTAATGACCATATAGTCGGCTGTCAGCTGCAGCAGGTCGAAGGAGGATTCCCCATAGAGTCTGGTAATGACACCCTTGTTTTTTCCGGGTATATACGATGTGTCCATGAACTGCAGCAGATAATTCGGGACAGCCGAATTGTTCACCCCCTCCTTTGTCGCCTCCGGCCATCGTATCACCTCTTCGTTGCGGCAGGGGTCCTTTTCGGGATGCACATCATAGATGATGTTTATGAAGATGTTCAATATCCGGAATTTTCCCCTTGAGGGAATATTGCGTCCGTCCCAGCTGTGCGACTGCGCCGTCGCCAGCAGGGGACATATTGCCAATATAAGTACTAACAGCCGTTTCCCCATAACCATGTTGGATTATTCGGTCAGGGAATAGGGTTTGTCGGCCTTGTTGCGGAACAGCTTTGTGTTGGGTTTCGGACCCATGACAAATTCAAGCACTCCGCCGCCGGAGAGCTGCCGGTGGGTCAGGTAGGCCTTGTCCCACGCGGCCCCGTTCCATGTGACGGACTGGATGTAGCGGTTCTTGTCGCTCACTTTCGGTGCCTTGATTTCCAAGACACTGCCGTTCCCAAGATGCAGTTTAAGGTAGGGCATGTACGGCGCGCCGATCACATATTGTCCGCTGCCCGGGCATACCGGGTAAAAGCCCATTGCACTGAAGATGTACCACGCCGACATCTGTCCGCAGTCGTCATTGCCGCAGAGGCCGTCCATGTGGTTTCGGTACATTTTGTTCATGATTTCGCGCACCCAATACTGGGTTTTCCATGGCTGCGACGTCCACATGTAGAGGTAGGGGATGTGGTGGCTCGGCTCGTTCCCCTGCACGTATCCGCCAAGCATCCCTTCGCGTGTGACATCCTCCGTCTGGGCGAAAAAGGCGTCCGGGATGTGCATGGTGAAGAGTGTGTCAAGTTTGGCGACAAATGCGGCGTCTCCGCCCATCTGCCGGATCAGGCCGAAAACATCATGCGGCACATAAAAGGAATAGTTCCATCCGTTGCCCTCGATGAAGCCCTCCCCGTAGGTGGAGAGCAGGCTGTACGGCTCCTTCCAGCTGCCGTCGCTGTAGCGGGCGCGGGCGAACCCGATGCGCGGGTCGAACACGTTGCGGTAGCTCAGCGCACGCTGCCGGTAAAGGCTCGCCTCCGTTTTCCTTCCATTATGGAAAAGGGTGTTGAAGACCGTCCAGTCCTCGTAGGCGTTCTCCAGAGTGACGGAGATGCCGTTGGCGCTTTTGTCCACAGGGACGTATCCTATTTTCTTGTAAATATCGGTGAAGTCGTAATAGGCCACGTTGGAGGAGGAGAGCATCGCCTCGACCGCCTGTGCCTCCCTGCCCTTCAGCAGACCTTTCTCCAGCGCGTCGGCCACCACGGAGACCCCATGGTAACCGATCATGCACCAGTTCTCGTTGCCGTTATGGCTCCAGACGGGCAGCATGCCGTGCGGGCTCTGGCTGTAATGGGCCAGAAATGATTTTACGATGTCGGTGGCGAGGTCCGGATCCAGAAGGGTCAGCAGCGGGTGCAGGGCGCGGTAGGTGTCCCATACCGAAAAGACGGT
>DBYD01000003.1:54824-55311 GCA_002309855.1 Bacteroidales bacterium UBA1195 | reverse complement strand
CGGTATTTCCCGTCCACATCCTGATAGAGCGATGGGTTGATCATCACATGGTAGAGCGAGGTGTAGAACATGGCCTTGGCGTCGTTGCCGCCATTGGCCTCGGCGATGGAGAGCCGCTTCTCCCATGCCGATTCCGCCTGCTTCAGCAGCGCGTCGAAAAGGCGGTGCGGGTAGAGGTTCTTTCCTGCCGTCCGGTACGGGGCGGTCTCCGTCTCAAGGTTCTTCAGCGCCCCTGCCATGCTTGTGGCGGAAATGCCCAAATAGACTTCGAGGGTGTCGTCATTGTCGGATGCGAATTCAAACCAGGTAACCATCTTGCGGCCTCCCATTTCAGGAAAATCGCGGGTGAGGTCAAAGCGTTTCCAGAAGCCCTTGTAGTCGGTGCGTCCGAAATCGCGGCAGCCGTAATGGGCGATGGGTTTGCTGAATCGGATGGCAAAATAGGTGTAGTTGGTGCGGCTCCAGCCGCTGGTGATGCGGTAGCCCT
>DBYD01000003.1:0-54784 GCA_002309855.1 Bacteroidales bacterium UBA1195 | reverse complement strand
AGCACCTTGCCGTCGTAATTGTAGATGGCGTGGTTCAGATCCAGTATGATTTTCTGTGCCGCCCCCTTCGGGAAAATGTACCGGTGCGCCCCCACGTGCGGCGATGCGGTCAGCTCACAGCGTATATTGTCGTCGTCCAGTGTGACCGCATAGTAGCCAGGACGGCTCACCTCCGTCTCGTGGCGGAACCGCTGACGGTAGCCGCCGTCAGGGTTGTCCGCTGTGCCGGGGTTAAGTTTCACCTCTCCGGTGAAGGGTATCACCAGGAAATCGCCGAGGTCGGAATGGCCGGTTCCGCTGAAATGGGTGTGGCTGAACCCGACGATGCTCTTGTCGCGGTACTGGTAGCCGGTGCAGTATTCATATGCCCTCGGCTGGTACACGCCCGCAATGTTGTGTGGGATGGTGTCCGTGTCGGGGCTCAGCTGGATGGCGCCGTAAGGGTAGCATGCGCCCGGAAAGGTGTGTCCCATGCCGTTGGTGCCGATCATTGTGTTAACGTAGGAGGAATACTGCTGTGCGGAGGTTGTCGCCCAGCATCCCATAAGCAGAATTGCAAAAGATAAAAAGATGTTTTTCATAAAGTTAGGCTTTATGGTTGTTTTTTCAGATATCATCAATATGGATTTTCAGCCCATCGTAGGCAAGATGCACGTTAGGGGGCAGTGTCGGCTCCACCTCGGCATAACGTCCCATGCCGTGTCCGATGTGGGTGAAAAAGGCCTGCTCCGGACGCAGCCGCTCCACCAGCTCCAGACCCTCCTCCAGACAGAAGTGGGAGTAGTGCTTCTCCTTCCGCAGCACATCCAGCACCAGCACCTTGAGCCCGTGCAGCTTCTCCAGCTCCTTTTCGGCGATGAAGCTGGCGTCGGTGATGTATGCCATGTCGCTGATGCGGTATCCCAGAACAGGCATCTTCAGATGCAGGACATGTACAGGTATGATTTTGATTCCCTGGACATGGAATGGCGCATCCCCGATCGGGTGGAGCCTGAACTGCGGCACCCCCGGATATTTGTGCGGGGTGAAGGCGTAGGCGAACGTGTTGGTCACCGCCCTGCATGTCTGAGAATTGGCATAAATGTCCATATCCTTATGCTGGGCGAAGTTGAAGGAGCGAATGTCGTCCATGCCGGCGGTATGGTCCACATGCTCATGGGTGAGCAGGACAAAATCCAGATGTTCTATCCCTTCACGGAGCATCTGCTGCCTGAAATCGGGGCCGGTGTCGATGACAAGCCGCTTGCCCGCATATTCCACCAGCATGGAACTCCGCAACCGTTTGTCGTGCGGGTCTGCTGATTTGCACACATCGCAGTGACAGGCGATTATAGGTACGCCTTGTGAAGTTCCGGTGCCCAGGAAGGTCAAATCCATCTTACTGTTTTTTAAAATGCAAATATCCGCAAAATCCCGATATGGCCGGCGTTTTGGGATTGATTTTTTTCCGATTTTTTGTGTGAAGGAAAAATGGCAAGATTTGTGGATTATCGACAATTTGCCGGAAAAAGATTTGTGGATTATCGACAATTTTCACAAAAAAAATTTGTGGATTTTTGATTTTTTAGTACTTTTGCATTTCAAAACCAAAATGTAAATACATTATGATTTTTAGACGAAAACTCTATGACACAATGCTTCGCTGGAAGAACGAGCGGAAAGGGTCATGTGCCCTTCTGATCAAGGGGGCCCGTCGTGTCGGCAAATCCACCTTGGTGGAGGACTTCGCACGCCGGGAATACAAGTCCTATATCATTATTGATTTTTCAAAATCCTCCAAGCGGGTGAACGCGTTGTTTGACGATATGATGGATTTGGATTTCTTTTTCCTGTCGTTACAGAATATTTTCAATGTTTCGCTTGTGGAGAGGGAGTCGGTCATTGTTTTCGATGAGGTTCAGTTTCTGCCACGGGCCCGTCAGGCCATCAAGCATCTGGTGAAAGACGGACGTTATGACTTTATAGAGACCGGATCGCTGGTGTCAATCCGGAAAAATGTCAAGGACATATTGATTCCCAGCGAGGAACATGGTGTTGAACTGTTACCGATGGATTTGGAGGAGTTCTATTGGGCCACTGGCAACGAGGTTGCACCGGACCAAATCCGTCAGGCGTTCGGGATGAAACGGGCGATGGGGGACGCTGTGCACCGCAGGTGGATGCGGGATCTAAGGCTGTATATGCTGGTTGGCGGTATGCCACAAGCGGTTGATGCATATCTCAAGTATAATGATTTGAGCAAGGTGGATGAAGTCAAGAGGGAAATTCTTGAACTTTATGCAAATGACTTTGCACATATTGACAGTTCCGGGAATGCCGCAAAGATATTTGCCGCAATCCCCAGCCAATTGAACAGTAACGCCAACCGCTTCCAGATAGGAGGTGTTCTTGACGGACAGACATCCGACCGGATGGCGGAGACCATCGCTGAAATGGAGGAGAGTCATGTGGTGACCATGGCATATCATGTCAATGATCCGGGAGTTGGGATGGGGATGTTCAAAGATTTCCGGCGATACAAGATGTTTATGGCTGATACCGGACTTTTTGTGACACAGGCCTTCTGGAACAAAACTTATACCGATAACATCATATATCAGAAACTTCTGGGTGACAAATTGGCGGCGAATATGGGATATGTGTATGAAAATCTGGTGGCACAAATGCTACGTGCAGCAGGCAACAAGCTGTATTACTATACCTTTCCGACAGGTAACGGGAATAAAAACTATGAGGTGGATTTTCTGCTTTCACGTGGCAACAAAATTGTGCCAATCGAAGTGAAGTCTTCAGGTTACCGGACCCATCGCTCTTTGGATGTCTTCTGTGAGAAGTTCCCTTCACGTGTGGGCGAGCGTATTCTGCTTTATACCAAAGATTACCTCATAGATGGCATGACTACCTGTCTACCTGTTTATTTCACCCCATTTCTCTAAATTTTTCCGGATTTCAATTTCTTATACCTACGAACTGCTGAATGACATTCCCACCCAAAGTTACGCGGGACAGGTTTCCTAAAGAAAAGCGGGTGGGGCGAAATTTTTTTCGCCTGTGTAAAAATCGCATTGTTTTTTTATGGAAATTTGCAGTTTGATTTTTCAAATGTACGAAAGGCAATGCGGTACAAGTCGGAGAAAAGCGTTTTTACCATTCTGGTGATGGGGCTCTGCCTGTTTTTGGGCGGGTTCCGGCTGCCGGCGCAAAGCCTTTACACGGTGACGGAATCCTTTGACGGCCATTGCTCCTATTCGCTTACACCACAGTCGTTGTGGGACACTTGTTCCGGATTGCACACAAGCGCACCATATTCTTTCAGGAGCCCGTTGACGCAACAGTCGGGAGACTCCTCCATACTGATTTCTCCGGTATATGATTTTTCCGCCTATGGTGAGGTTTATCTGCTTTTTGACCATATATGCAAAGTGGCAAGGACGGATATCGCCTGCATAGAGATACGTGAGGATGTTCTGGGCGCTGTCTGGCACAAGATACCTGCTGACTGTTACAAAAGTGTCTCCGCCGGTTACCGGCAGCAGCAGTTCAGTGACGCCAGTTATTCCGAATGGCTTTCTGACAGTGTGTCAGCGGTTCCGACCGATGAATGGTGGAAAACCGAATGCTTTGATCTCTCAACTGAGGCTGCATATACAAAAATCCAGTTGCGTTTCAAATTGAAAAAAGGGACGGACGCTTCTGGCCAATTTGCCTTCGGTTGGCTGCTGGAAAATATACGGCTGTATGCGGGCGACAAGGATGTTCTGCCGCCATACTTGAATCTGACAGATCTGGTTTATGCGGGAACAGTCTCAAGTGTCGGGCCGTTCAGTATCCGCTTTCGGGTGGATGGCAGCCGCCCTGTCCGTCTTTCCGCCCGTTATACAATTGCAGACAAGCCTTCTGTTGCGAAAATAGTACAGACCGGCACCGCCACCTATGCGTTTGAAATTCCTGCCACGCCGTATGGCAACAGTTTCACCTATGCCGTTGAGGTTAGCGATTCCGTCGGAAACAGCGACTCGATCATCCGGCACTTCCACAATCCGTTTCCGAGAGATGGGCGCGACAGCGATGCTGCATGTGTCGTCCGCGTGGTCTCCCCTTCGGCGCATGTTGTCAGGGCTGGTGACCTGGTGCCTGTCCGTGTGGTTTTTCGTAATAGCGGCATACATACTTTGTCCTCCTTGAAAATATGCTGGTCGTATGCCGGGACGGGCGGAACGTTCCTATGGCAGGGTTCACTGCCTGCCGACTTTTGCTCCGACACGCTTTCCGTGGGCACGCTTCCGGCTGTTAAAGAGAGTGACACGTTGAAAATCTGGACTGAATTCCCAAACGGACGGTTTGTTTTATCCGATACGTTGTATTTTCCGTTGGAAATATGTTCGGACATGCTGCATGGCACTTATACTGTAGGTCCGGATGGGGATTTCACCGACATTCAGGATGCGTTGGCGGCGTTGCGGCGTTGCGGGCTTTCCGGCACCACGGTGATTTTGCTTGACAGCGGCTGCCATGCGGTCTGGCTCCCTTTGGATTCGTTTGGGAGGGTTCATGCTTCTGACAGTCTGGTGATCGCTTCCAGAAATGGGGATGCGTCGGAGGTGACACTGACCGCCGATACTCTGCATGATGCCATTGTCCGTTTGGAACGGTGCCACAACGTCTTTTTCCGGAACCTGACATTTATGTTGGATAGCGGGCAGAGCAATGCCGGCAGTGCGCTGCTGCTGGCGGACAGCTGCCATCACATCGGGGTGGAGGGCTGCCAGTTCCTTTTATGCCATCCGGATGCGCAGGGCATCACCGCTTCCGGACGCACCGGCTGCCATCATCTGCTGTTTGCGGGCAACCGGATGGAAGGCGGCCACATCGGGCTGAATGTGTCGGGCAACCGGTTGCGGGATTACCATCATCTCAGCATAACAGACAATCACTTTTACGGACAAAGCGCATACGGTATCTCTTTGATGGCGGCCGATTTCACAAGAATAGACGGCAACCGGTTCCATTCCCCGACAATACCGCGGAACGCCAACCGGCAGTATACCGGCATCAGCCTGTATGGCTGCAACGGCGAACGGATTGTGGGCAACAGTTTCCGCCTGCATACTGGCAAATGCGCAATAAGCCTTTCTGCCGTACAGCCGGACAGTGTCGGCTTTATGCTAATCTGCAACAACGAAATTCATTTTGATGCCATACAAAACCAGTCGTCATGCATACGTGCGGGCGCATCATGCCGGCTACTGCGTGTCACACACAATTCCTTTCTGCTTGGCGGAACCGGATATGGAAACAGTTGTGTGACGCTATTCGGACGTTGCGACTCCATTTTCTGGTCAGACAACCTTTTTGTCCATATCGGGAAGGGCGGCGGCAGCTGTGTTTGGGATTTTTCATCATTGCTGTCAGCCGACAGGTCAGGCCATTTTTGGGAAGGTAACCATTATTACGTCCCTTTTGGCGGATATTTGCAGACGGATCATCTGCTCACGCAGTTGGATGAATGGCGGCAATGGTGCCGTCAGGATATTTCCGCCACAGAGGGTGAGGTGCAGTTCCTTGACACGGCCATTGGGCTGGAGCCATGTACAGCCGATCCGGTCTGCCTGCACAGTACGGAGGTGGCGTCCGACATCAACGGTCGCATGCGATCAGTGCCGCTGACCACCAAAGGGGCATACCACAAGATCGGGGCACAAAAAACAGATGCCTTTCCTATGCCTGTTCTTCTGCCGGATGCGGCAGTTGCGGGCGGAGATTCCGTGCCGTTGCGCGTGGTGGTCGGCAATGCTGGGACCGCATCGCTGAAGGAGGTTGGTATAGGGCTGCTTTGGAACGGTGTTTACAGATCCTACCGGCTGCAGTTGCAATCTCTTTCGTCCGGAGATACATCTGAAAGTGTGTTGTTGGCGTATCTGTATCCTCGCGTTGGAACCAATGTTTTGAAAATATGGACATTCCTCCCTAACGGAACTGCGGATGACAATCCGTTGAACGATACTGTGACGGCCTGTTGTTGCGGATGTGACAGTGCCTTGGCCGGTGATTACACTGTTGGCGGGTTGCAGTCCGATTTCCCCGATTTGGCATCCGCTTGGGATGCCTTGCTCCATTGTGGCGTTTCTGCGCCAGTGCGGTTGCAGTTGCAGTCTGGCAGGTATGCGGTCCGGTTTGCGTTGCGGGACAGTGTGCCCGGTAGCGATTCAACCAATAGGATTACCATAATCTCGGTTGCGCAGGATGCGGACAGTGTGCTGCTTTATCGCGACAGCGTGTCGGAGGGGCAGCGTGCCGCCGTTTCTCTTGTTGGAACCTCACACATTATTCTGGAAGAGCTGACCATTGCCGGAAGTGATGCTGTAAAACCAATCTATTCCATTGCAGTTGAACTGCTTGACGGCTGTTCGGACATCTGTATCCGTAATTGCCGCCTGTTGGCAAAGGCTGCGGCGACCGTCTCGGCGGTGTGTTGCGGGCTATATGCCGCCGATGTTGATGGCAGTCAGTTAAAATTGTATGACAACCGTCTTGAGGGTGGAATGTACGGGATTTACCTCCAGGGATCCGCACCGACAGCCGGCTGGCGTGGTGTGGATATACGCGACAATATCTTTTTGGCGCATTCTGAAAACAGCGTTTTTTTGAGTCATCTGCAGTTTGACGCGCTGTCAGGGAACAGGGCGGCCAATTTCCAGTTGCAGTCTGTCACGGGGAACGAAATACAGGCCAACCGGCTCCATGCTGAGGGAAAGGAGGGATGCCTCCAGTTATATGATGCGGGTCCTTCATCGATGGTCGGGAGGCTGCTGATATGCAATAATGAGCTCATTTCCAGTTCAGATTTGCCGCATACTGGTATGGAAATCGGCAAATACTGCCACGATTTGTCATGTTGCCACAACAGTGTCTCCATGGTTGGGCGTGGCAAGGGGCGCTGCCTCTCCCTGCAGGAGGATGCGACAGTCTGGAACATCTTTGTCCGGCAGAACCTGTTCTGCCAGGGGAGCGGTTCGGACACAACCTCCATTGCCTGGAGTAATTTGCGCTCCCCCTCCGCATACCAGTTTGAAAACAACCGCTACGGTCGGATTCCTTTCATGGATTCATCGGCCTGTCTGCAATTGAAAAATTGGAACGGTTTCGCCTGCCTACGCATGCCGGAGGTGTCAAACGACATCTTTTTCCAGCCGCGTCCTGCCCTGACCGCCCTGGGCGCATATCCTCCTTTATCCCATGATACCGATGCCTGCCTGATAAAATGGCTATCCCCATCGGAACCTGCACAGGCCGGCCAACAGGTGCCTTTGCGGGTGCTGATGGGCAATGCCGGAGATTCCGTCCTTCATCATGTGGAGGTTGGTTGGGCTGCAGACGGTATCTTCCAGTCCTCCACGCATTGGCACGGTCTTTTGGCCAAAGGTGACACAGTGACGGTCGGATTGGGGTCGTTCGCCCCTTCGCACAGTACCGCTCTCACCGCTTTTGTCCGGCAGGCTGAAGGTGTGGCCGACAACAATTCCGGCAACGACACTTTGTTCTGCCGTCTGCATATCTGCGATTCCGCCTTGGGCGGGACCTACCGCATAGGACGCGATTTCGCCACGTTGGAGGAGGCCTTGGAGGTGTTGTACCAGTGCGGTGTCCGGAAAAGCGTCCGGCTGCTGCTGCCTGCGGGCCGTCACACCGGCTTCTGGAAAGTGGGACGCCGTATTGCCGGAAGCAGTGCCGAACACCAAATCTGCATTGCGGCAGATTCATTGGGAGATGTTGTTCTGGCTCTTCCGGACAATCCGCAGCAGGGGGAGGCTGTTTTCCAATTCAGCCATACGGCGCATTGGCGTTTCGAACGGCTCTGTTTTGAGATACCCTCCCTGCAGACGGAGGCGGCCGGCATCCGTCTGCTGTATGATTGCGAGGATATGACGGTGGATTCCTGCCGTTTCCAGATGCAGGAACACAGTCTCGCCGCGTTGGTCCAGACAACGGACTGGGGCGTATGCGGCCTCCGCTTCACCGGCAACCAGGTGACAGGCGGGCAGAGCGGCTTGCGTATAACCGCCTCTTCCGCCCATCCGGACAGCATGCTGTATATTTGTGACAACCGGTTCACGGATATCCGTGCGTGCGGCATTTACCTCCGACAGGCGCATTTCACCTCCATTTCACGCAACCTGATCCGCCAGCAGAGCGGCAGCTCCAACGGTTTTTACGGGGTGGATGCGGAGCAGGTGTGTGGCGGAATTATGAATGCCAACCGCATAACCGCCTCCCGCGGATTTTACGGGCTATATTTGTCACAAGTTTCAGGTGACGGCAATCCGTTGCTGGTCTCGAACAACGAGATACACATGCAGGTGCTCTCCTCCAATTGCGGGATATATCTTTACAATGGGTGCAGCAATCTGAAGATCATTCACAATTCCATTCTTATGGAGGGACGTGGAATGGGGAAATGCCTTTATACCGCCTTCAGACTATCTGACATTATATTGAAAAACAACAGTTTCGTTAATCTGTGTGGAAATGGCGGCAGCACCCAGACAGAAGTGCTCTATTTTTATCCCGGCAACGGTTTTTCAGGATGGCAGGCAGATTACAACCACTATTATTCGGCCGGGCAGAATCCTTTTTATTGCGGTTCCGCCATCACTTCGCTGGCCGGATGGCAGTCCCGCACGGGCAAGGAGCCGCACAGCCGTTTCCTACGTCCGCAGTATGCCGACAAGTCCGCTTCGCTGCAATTGGCCGATGGCGATTCCCTGAAGGCACCACTTTTGTCTGATGTGATGTCCGACATGCAGGGTCTGGAACGGACCGATCCGACCACCATGGGGGCGCATCAGGCGGTGCGTGCGGCAAATTGCGATTGGGCCCTTTGTGCGTTCGATTCATTAGATGCAGGTATGGATTGCCCGAAGGTGTTCCAGCCGTTGCGGGTGCGCATCCGTAATGAGGGTGGGGACACAATCTGTTTCTCCAACCATCCGATTGTGGTCTGCCTGAAGGTGGATGGGCCGTTGCAGTTGCAGCGGAGGGTGATGGTTTCGGAAGGCTGCCTGACACCCCACCATTCCGGCAGTTTCCTGTTGCACCCGCGTTTTTCATTCGGATTGTCCGGCACCTATCGCATGACTGCCTGGACAGAGGATCCTTCTGACACCAATCCGGAGAACGACACCTTGCAGATGCTTTTCACGGTACGTCGTGAACCGCTCCCGTTTGCAACAGACATGACGCAGGCCGACACGCTGTTTTCCTTTTCAGTCCTGCAGGGTGGTATTGCCTGGAGGGTGGATTCCACAGCTGAAGGTTTGCCTGCGCGTTGCGGGAAAAGCAGGCTCTGCTTCCCATCCGACGGGGTGCGGGGCGGTATCGCCCGGGCTGTCTGTCCGGTGATGGATTTGTCAGGACTGCGCAGGCCGACTCTCTCCCTTTGGTATGCCCGTGACGGTGGAAATAAGGCGGAGGCCGACCAGATACGCATTCTTGTCTCGACTGATGGCGGCGTGCAATACCGCCAGACCGGTGTGTTGTACCGGTACAGGAAGGGTTCCGTACAGCCTGAGTGGGAGCGTGCCGATGTGGATTTGTCCGCCTATGCCGCTTCGTGCGTTCGGATTGTCCTGGAAGGGGTAAGCTACGGCGGAGGCAACCAATATGTTGACAGCATTTGCCTTTCGGGGACGCCGCTGCTACAATTGGAATGCGCTCCGTTGCCAACTTCAGTGACTGAATGCCAGACCGGTCTTCATGATTTGTCGTTGGTGTTGTCCAACCGCGGGGCGCAGAAGGTGGAGGTTGCGCAGTGCCGCCTGCATTGTTCGTTCAAGTCACCGTTCCCCGCAGCATATCAGGTGCGGCAGGCCTTGAAGCTTCCGCCTTACGGGAGTGACACCATTGTGCTGGACAGTGCATTTGCGTGGGAGCCGGGATATATTTACCAGTTTGAGGTGACGCTGGCTGCGGACACCTTACCATTAGCCGACACATTGCGACAGACGGTATCCACCATGACGGGTGTGCGGCTGCAGCAGTTGCGGGTGCCGGATTGCGCAGCTCCCTCCGAGGTGATTTTCCCGACTGTGGTTGTGCAGAATACCGGAAATTTGGCGATTTATGGAGTTCCATTGGAAATCCTGCTGGATGACACTCCGGTCCATGCGGACACCCTGCCATTTTTGGCGGCAGGGGAGAGCATCCGTTATCTTTGTGCGTCGGGCGTGCGGCTGCCTGCCTCTGACGATACGGTCTATACACTTGAAGTCCGTTCCCTTTTTGACTGCGACGCAGATTATTCGGATAACAGTTGCTTTGTCCGTGCATGTATGAGGCAGCAGCCGGACAGCACCAGTATTATTGAGCGGAGGTTTGACGGGCAGTTCCGTATTTATCCTAATCCGACGAATGGTGACGCTTTTCTTGAAGTTTCTCTGCCGGTTGCAACGGCATTGCAGGTTGAGGTGTTCAATGTTCAGGGGCAGCGGTTGTATCTGCTTTGTCCGGAAGGCAGTGCCGGAACCAACCGGATTTGTCTGCCGGCTCCCGCGATGGCTGCCGGCATCTATTTCTGCCGTGTGCGGTGCGGAAACCGGCAATGGACGGGCAAATGGGTGGTCCTGAAAGAGGAATGATATTAACAGTTATTTTTACAGATATATGGCAGACAATTATTTGGAGAACAAATACGATGAGTACCGCGGGCGTGACGCCAGGAAAGTGGTTGTGAAGAGGATTGGGCAGCCGTTGGAGAACCTGCTCCGTAAGAACCGCAGTTTCCGCGGATACTCCCAGCAGCCGGAGGTGACAAGGGAGATGCTGGAGAATATTGTCAAAGTCAACACGCTGCTGCCATCGGCACGGAACCAGCAGGTGCTGCGGTTCCGGCTGGTGACATCCGGCGGGGAGGCGGATGCGGTGCTTCAGAACATCGCTTTGGGCGGAGCCCTTCCGGAGCTGCATCTTCCGTTTGCGGGGACGGAGCCGCACGCCTTCATTGTCGTCTGCTCCTGCGTGCCGGAAAACCGCATGGTGGACATTGATCTTGGCATTTCCGCACAGAGCATGCTGCTTAAGGCGGTTGAGATGGGCCTGAACGGAATCATAATATGTGCCTTTAACAGGGAGAATATACGGAAGGCACTCTCCCTTCCATACGACCCTCTCGCAATCATTGCCATAGGAAAAGGGGCGGAAACCATTTGTTGCGTGCCTATATCTGCTGATGAATCCCACGCCTATTATAGGCGGGATGGGGTGCATTATGTGCCCAAGGTGCGCTGGGAGGAGCTGCTTGTCTGAACTGTTTTCAGGCAACGGACAATCTTTTGCAGCTGCCATTGCAAAAAAAAATTGGCAGACCGTCCGTTCATGTCTTTTTTTATCGTATCTTTGCGACACTTTTTAAATGTAGGAAGTTATGGGCATTTTTTCCTTTTTCAGCAAAGAAAAAAAAGAGGATTTGAGCCAGGGACTGACCAAGACCAAGGAGGCCTTCTTCACCCGGCTTTCGCGGGCTATTGCAGGTAAGTCCACGGTGGATGACGATGTTCTGGATGCATTGGAGGAGACTTTGGTCAGTTCGGATGTCGGGGTGGAAACCACCTTGAAAATCATTGACCATATCCAACAACGGGTGGCAAAAGACAAATATTTGGGAACCAAAGAACTGAACCGTATTCTGAAGGAAGAGATGGCGGCTTTGATGCAGGTGGATGCGGTGGTTGCCGAGGATTTCACCCTGCCGGAACAGAACGGACTTCCTTATGTGATTCTGGTGGTGGGGGTGAACGGGGTTGGCAAAACCACCACGATCGGCAAGCTTGCATACCAATTCAAAAAACGCGGATATAAAGTGCTGTTGGGTGCTGCCGACACTTTCCGGGCGGCGGCGGTGGAGCAATTGCAGATTTGGGGAAACCGTGTGGATGTGCCGGTTATAAGTCAGGGGAGTGGTGCCGATCCGGCTGCCGTGGCTTACGACACGCTGAAGTCTGCTATCGCCCGGAAGGCGGATGTGGTGATTATCGACACTGCTGGCCGGCTGCACAATCGAATCAATTTGATGAATGAGTTGGGCAAAATTCGCAATGTGTTGAAAAAGTTGATGCCGGAGGCACCGCAGGAGGTTTTGTTGGTGCTGGATGCCACCACTGGTCAGAATGCCATCGAGCAGGCCCGCCAGTTCAGTGCCGCCACCGATGTGACAGCACTGGCTGTCACCAAGCTGGACGGTACCGCCAAGGGCGGTGTGGTTATCGGCATTTCCGACCAGTTCCAGATACCGGTGCGCTATATTGGTGTGGGAGAGAAGATGGAACAGTTGCAGGTTTTTAACAGGGAAGCTTTTATTGACACATTGTTTGAGGGTGTTTGATCATGAAGGTGGTCATTGACGGGGATTCAGGATTCTGCTTTGGCGTGGTGCACGCCATCGAAACGGCCGAAAAGGTGCTGCAGGGTGACGGACACCTTTATTGCTTGGGCGATATTGTCCATAACAATGAGGAGGTGCGCCGTTTGGAGGGTAAAGGGCTGCAAATCATCAATGAGGCGGAGTTTCGGGAACTGCGGGATGTCCGTGTTCTTATTCGGGCGCACGGGGAGCCTCCCAAAACCTATGCGTTGGCGGCGCAAAACCGTATAGAACTTGTTGACGCCACCTGTCAGGTGGTGTTGAAACTGCAACGCGACATTGCAGTCAGTTACCGTCGGATGAAGCCGTTGGACGGCCAGATTGTGATATATGGAAAAAAAGGTCATGCGGAGGTGGTCGGCCTGTTGGGTCAGACCAACCAGGAGGGGTTGGTCGTATCTTCCATTGGTGATTTGGAGCAGGTGGATTTCAGCCGGCCGTCGGTGCTCTATTCCCAAACCACCCAAAGTGTGGAGGAGTACGGCAAAATTATTGCCGAGATGCGGCATCGGTACCAGGATGCCGGTGGGGAGGCCCTTTTTGAGTGCCACGACACCATTTGCCGCAGGGTGGCCAACCGGGCACGTAAAATCCAGGAGTTTGCCATTCAGTATGACAAGGTTATATTCGTATCCGGTGAAAAAAGTTCTAATGGGTTATATCTTTTTGACCTTTGCCGGCAAATCAATCCACAATCCTATTTTGTATCCCGTTTGCAGCAGCTTGATGACATCCCGTTTGCTCCGGACGATGCGGTCGGCATCTGTGGGGCCACCTCCACCCCAATGTGGCTGATGCAGGAGGTGGCGGCGGTATTGGAAAGGAAATAGCATAGGTGCGTATGAAACACTGGTGGTCGCTTGTTATACTATTATTCATTTCCACATCGGAGTTTCTTCCGGCGCAAACGCTCATAGCACACCGCAAAGTGGTGCCGGAGGGCTATTCATTTTGGGTTTCCACACCAGTGGATTACGATTCTGCGGTTGAGGCCAAACCTGTTCTTCTCTTTTTGCATGGCCACAGCTTGTGCGGAAACAATTTGGATAATGTCCGCCGGTACGGTCCCCTGCATGCGTTGTCTATGGGAAGGCAGATAGATGCGGTAATTGTGGCACCCCAGAATCCAGGTGGTCCATGGAATGCCGAAAAAATATGGTGCACACTGCAATGGGCTTTGTCACATTATCGGGGGGATACCAACCGCATTTATGTGGCTGGGATGAGTTTGGGAGGATATGGCACTGTGAATTTTGTGGGTACTTATCCGGATAAGGTGGCTGCTGCCATGGCACTGTGCGGTGGCGGCTGGCTGACGGATTATTGTGGCCTGACACGCGTGCCATTTTGGATTCTACACGGTACCGCAGATCGTGCAGTTGGTATAAGTCAGTCACTTAAGGTGGTGAATGCGATGGTGGCTTGCGGGGATACCTCCCGGCTGCTTTTCACCCGTCTGAAGGGGGCGGGACATGCCCATCTTGCCAAAGCCTTTTATATTCCGGAAACCTATCAGTGGCTTTTCGCCCATTCCCTGACTGATTCCGGTCGTTGTGCCAACCGCCAGGTGACCATTGGCATGGCGGAATTGGCCAAGGGCTACCAGAATATTGATCGTTCCGCCAACAAACTGGTGATAAGGAATTATCGCTCTCCGGACGATACGACTACACTGGCAGAGGTTTCGGACAGCATTTCACAAGTAACTGCAGAGCAGACGGAACAGAATCATGTTTACCATACCGTCCGTAAGGGGGATACATTAGGTGCCATTGCGCGTAGGTATCATACCTCGGTTGCCGCGCTTTGCAGGCTGAACCATATCAGGGAGACAACACTGTTGCAGATTGGGCAGCGGCTTCGGGTAAAATAATGTTTATCTGCGCTTTATAGGAAAAACGCTGACATCCTAACAATTTACTTCAGCACCACCTGCAGCATGGAGCGGCTGCGCTGCTCCATCATCACCTTCCGCCCTTTGACAAAGGGGGCGAGGCTATCCTCCGCATAATGGCGGATACTGAGCAGCTCCACATTCTCGTTATAACGCACCGCAAATTCTGTCTGCAGTTCCTCAATCAGCTGCGGCAGCGTGCTTTTGGCATCCACACAGACTGAAAAGCTGATGGCGGAGTTCTGCATCACGTTTATCTTCACATTAAACAGCGCAAACAGCGCGAAGATTGTGGAGAGGTTCTCCTCCGCAATGAAGGAAAAATCCTTTGAGAAGATGGAAAGCAGCACCTGGTTGGTCTTGCGTATAAAACAGGGCACACTCTGGTATTCCTTGAAGGAATGGATGACGCTCCCCGGTCCCTCAGGATGCAGGAACGATTTCACATATAGCGGAATATTCTTGTTCTGCAGCGGCTTTATGGTTTTCGGGTGGATCACGCTGGCCCCGTAATAGGCCAGCTCGATGGCCTCACGGTAGGGTATCCGCTCCAGCCTGACCGCATCCGGAATAAACTTCGGGTCGGCATTGAGCAGACCCTCCACATCCTTCCAGATGGTGACACTCTCCGCATGAAGCGCATGGGCGAAAATGGCCGCGCTGTAGTCCGAACCCTCGCGCCCCAGGGTGATGGAGAACTTTTCGGGCGTGCCGGCAATAAAGCCCTGCGTCAGCAGCAGGCGGTCAACACCGTTGGGATAATGCTCCTGCAGATGCTTTTGGATCTTGCGCTCCGTCTTAGCCCAATCCACCGCACCCTCGCGGTAATGGTTGTCGGTGCGCACAAGCCGCCGCGCGTCCAGCCACTCATGGCTGACATGCAGCTTTTCCAGATATGCTGAAAGCATCCGCGTGGAAAACAGCTCGCCGAAGGAGACTATCTGGTCATATTCGAAATCGAAATTGTCGCTGGGCTCCTGCTGCAGGTAGTGCTCCAGCCGGCTGAACAGCTTTTCCGTCTCGACGAAGAAATCAGCATGGTCATCCGGCATCAGTTCGTGCAGGATGGCGCGGTGCCCCTCCCTGACGGCGGCAAACAGTTCGCCTGCCTTTTCCGCATTGCCTTCAAAAAAGGCGGTTGCCAGCTCCTCCAGCCTGTTGGTGGTCTTGCCCAACGCTGAAACCACCACCAAAGTGGGTGTTGTCGCATAGCGGCGTATTATCCCCACAACATTGCGGAATCCCTGCGCATCCTTGACGGAGGCTCCTCCAAACTTGAATATTTTCATGATTCACAATTGGTTTGTCCCAAATCCCAGTCATTCTCCGCACAATGGCGCAGACAGACACGGATTTGGGGATATTTTGCCTGAATATGGCGGGCAAGACGCTCCGCAAAATAGACTGAGCGGTGCTGCCCTCCAGTGCATCCGAACGCGACGGACAAATGCCGGAAACGGCGCGAATGGTAATTCTCAACCGCCTGCCCAACCAACGCCTTCACGTGCTCAAAAAAGACCGCCACAGAACCCTCCTTCTCAAGATAGGCCACCACATCGGGATGCTTTCCGGTAAAATGCCGGAAGGCCTCCTCCCTGCCGGGATTCGGCAGGCAGCGGCAATCGAAGACAAAACCGCCGCCATGCCCGCTCTCATCAGAGGGCAGACCCTTGCGGAACGAAAAGCTGCATATATCTAATGTGAGCGGCTCGACGGAAAAGCCTGCCAGTTTTTCAGAGGCGGGGAGCGAAAGCAGCAGCCTGCGAAGATGCGGAACCTCCACCGTCAAGTCGTAGTGTTCAAGCAGATAAACTATATTGCGCAGAGCGTAAGGGACACTGGTCAAAAAATGGCTCTTCTGTTCGTAAAAGCCCCTGTATCCGTATGAACCCATCGCCTGCAGGATGCGCACCAGCACAAAGGCAGGGTAGTATTTCCGGAACTCCCCAACCGGCCAGACACCTGCCGCCTGCAGACGCTCCAGATAGTATTCCAGCAATTCGTCACGCACCTCCGCTGGGATGTCGGCCTTGCCGTCATAAAGCAGCGAGGCCACGTCGTAGGGAAGCCCCCCTAGACGTCCCCCCTGATAATCGATGAAAAAAACCTCATCGTTCCGCAGCATGATGTTCCGGGACTGGAAATCGCGGAACAGGAAAAAGCGGCTGTCGGCCTGCAGCAGGAACTGCGTCAGCGTGTGGAAATCGTTTTCCAGCAGCTGCTCGTCAAACGGGACACCGGCCAGTTTCAGGAAATAGTATTTGAAATAGTTCAAATCCCATGCGACGGACTGTCTGTCGAATGCGGCACGCGGATAGCACCACGAAGGATCCATCCCCTCCGCGCCTTTGGTCTGGAACTCCAGCAGATATTCCAAAGCCTGACGGTATCTCCCCTTCAGCTGTCCGTTGAAATCCGGCTGGCGGCTGCGATAGGAGAAGAGCGTCTCGTCGCCCAAGTCCTCCTCAAGATAGATGTTCTGGGACAAATCTTCCGCCAGAATCCGCGGAACCGGAAGCCCTTTGGATCGGAAATGGTTGGTGAAGGAGACAAAGGCGCGGTTTTCCTTTGCATCGGTATTATAAACTCCGATTGCGGAGACGCCATTCCCGGTAATACGGAAGTAGTGGCGGTTGGAACCCGACACGGGCATCGGCGCAATGCTTTCCGCATCCTGACGGAAACATTCGCGGAACAGCTGTTTCAGACTGGTGAAAATGCCTTCGTTCATGGCACACTACCCGACCGCAATCAGTTCCACCTCAAACACCAGTGTGGCTCCGCCTTTGATCAATTGTCCTGCGCCGCGGTCGCCATAGGCCAGGTGCGACGGGATATAGAACTCATACAGGCCGCCTTCGCGCATCAGCTGCAAACCCTCAGTCCAGCCGGAGATTACCTGGTTCAACGCAAAGGAGATGGGGCTGTCACCGCGCTCGCGGGAGGAATCGAACACCGTCCCGTCCAGCAGGCGGCCCACATAATGCACCGTCACCGGGCTGTCCGCCTTCGGGCTTTTACCTGTCCCCAGACGGAGAACCTTATATTGCAGTCCGGAGGCGGTCTCCTGCACCCCCTCCTTCATCCGGTTGGCATCCAAAAAGGCCTTCCCCTTGCGCTTTTCCTCCTCGATGGCCTGGGAGGCGCCTCTGTCCATCTGCTGCTGGAACAGCTCCAACTGCCGCTGGATCTCCTCCATGTCAAGTTTCAGGGGCTGGCGGGAGGTGATGTTCATGAAACCGTCGGCAAAGGCGGCGGCATCCCATTCCGTTCCCACATAGTTGCTGCCGACGGCCACGCCCATGGCATAGGATTTCTTTTCCAAATCGTTCATAAATCGCTGTTTTTATTCTTTTACAAATTTTTTGACCACAACGGCACCGTCCCGATGTTCCACCTGGAGCAGATAGAGGCCTGCAGCAAGCCCTTCCAAAGAGATGTCACTGGTCCGTACAACCTTTAAGCAGCGGCCGTCCATGGAGAAGATACGTGCCTGCCGGAAACCCTCAGTTTCAACATGAAGCTGCTCCGTGGCAGGATTGGGATAGAGGCTGACCGTTTTTTCAGCGGCATACTGCGGCACCGGCACAATGTCGAAACTTCCGCTGCCCACCGAAGATGCGCTGTAGGAGATTTCCACACTGTTGGTCAGGTTGCGGTCGTTGGCCACCACCAGATAGGCTTTGCCATCCTTTGGCATCGGAAAGTCAAAACTGCCTTCCGACAAGCCGTCGAACCTGTACAACGCACTGTCCTTCATTGCCAGCTGCTCCGCCGTCATCACGTAGACGTTCACGCTCGCATGGCTGCCGGTACGCTGGTAAAAGGTGGAACGCTGTCCGTCAACCGGGTTCTCACCATAGGTGACATTCCGCACATCCAGGTTCAGACGCAGACCCTTGTCGGACTCGAAGCGCTCCTGCCGCGAACCGACATTGTCGCGCTGCGCCTTCCCCGTAAACTGGTAGTTGATCTTATAGTTTCTGCCTGCAACAGTATTGTCCTTGATAACAACATAGACCTTTCCGGACTCCTCCGGAAAACTCCCGTATTTGGGATGGGTTATCTTCATGTAGTATTTGTTTCCGCTGCCGACCTTTGCGTAAACCTTCCCGTTGGCATCCGACCACAGATATCCGGCTGACATGATATAGGGGGAGGTGCTGCTGTACTGGTAGTTGGTGGAATAGAGATTGATTCTGGCACCGTCCACCGCCTTTCCGTCCGCATCGGTGATGGTCATCTCCAAATTACAGGCAGGTGTCTGCTTGCTATAATAGTCCGAAACATTGAAAAGGGTGCCGTCCGGCACATATCCCTGCACCAGGGAGCTGGCCCAGCCGTAGTTGCCGGTGGGCTGCATGTTGGTCATGCCCCAATAGTAGGGACGGCTCGGGGAACAGCCGCCGCGGAAAAACTCGAAATGGTGCCAGATGCTGTCGCCACCGTCGTGCATCATCCCCCATACATGGTCGTCACAGAAATCACCGATGTGCATCAGCGGAATCAGCGCGGTGCGGGCCGCTGCGGCCACCAGCAGGGCATCCTCATGACAGTTGCCGATGTGCTTCCAGGCTATGTGGTTGGGCTGTGAAGGACGGTAGTCATCCGAAGAGGTCACATCCATCGGGATGCAGCGTGAACACCAGTTGCCCAAGACGTTCAGCGCATGGTCAGTGCTTTTGAAATTGCGCAGGAAAAACCAGATTCCAGTCTGCTCGTCCCACAGATATTCCGGCATCTGCATGATTTCGCCCAAACGTGGTATGGAATCCACACGCAAAGTGTCGTACTTGCCATTGGCATCCACCTGCTTGTAGCCGGAAATGTTCACCGGACGGTAGCTGCGTGCCGAATCGGGATCGGACCAGAGGTACTCGCGCCAGCCGTATCCCCAGGTGCGCTGACCGGTGGAGGCGGTGTTGTCCTTCACATAAACCCCCTCCTGCTCTATTTTCGGCATCACTATGAACATATAATAGTAGTATCTGTCAACTTCACGCCAGATATAGTCCCCGTTCTGCCTGATTTTGTACTCGGTGGTGGTGTACCAATCGCCCTTTGCCGTATCGCCATGCTCAACCAGACGCACATATTTCAGTGAATCTGCGTGTGTGTAGATAAGCTCCACATTCTTGCGGAGCCAATCCCATGTGTTGACGAAACGGGAATCCTTCAGCACCTCATACGGCAGGTAGGTGAGCTGGAAAGCAACCTCATCCAGATACTGCTTGGGCGTTCCGTTCAGCAGCGCAACCATATTGTTGCGATGGGTGGCGTTTGTGATCTGGCGGAACTTGAAGCGCAGATCGTAATGCAGCCATGACGGTGTCCGTGCAATGGCAGCCTCCACCTCTGCCGGCAATTGCTCCCACACGGAGGAATCAACCTTTACGCTGCTGTTATCCAATTCAAAGACAAGGGATTGTCCGGGCTTCAATATGCCTTTGGAGGTGGTCTCCTCCAGCAAACCCTTCACACGCATCGGACTTCCGTCAGCTGCTCCCGCCTGCGGCAGTGGAACCGTCTGGTTCACGTTCAACGGGGAAAAATTCGGCAGCCCATATACGGCAGAAGAGGTTGGTGCAGGCTGGATAAGGCAGTTCTTTTCAAGAGACGACCATTCGCCCTGTGCGGAGACAATCCCCACAAGTCCCAATAGGGAGCTTATTATCAAACAGTTTATTTTTCTCATTTTACAATGTTCATCTCTTTTATCAAATTCGTTGCGCCGGCATACACATCGATGGTGAAAAGCACGTAGCGCACATCCACGCAGATGCAGCGCTGCAGGTTCTCCTCAAAGTCAATGTCACCGGACATCGCCTCGCTGTTGCCGTCAAAGGCTAAGCCGATAAGCTCCCCGTTGGCGTTGATGACCGGCGATCCGGAATTGCCGCCGGTGATGTCATTGTCGGTGATGAAGCAGGTGACAAGCTCGCCCTTTTCATTGGCGTACTGTCCGTAGTTTTTGGCTTTGTAGAGCTCCTTCAGCCGCACGGGCACCTCAAATTCTGGATTGGTCGGATCCTCCTTCTCCATCACACCCTCGATGGTGGTGTAATAGCTGTAGCTGACGGCATCGCGCGGAATGTAGGACTTGACGTTGCCGGAGGTCAGCCGGATTGTGGAGTTGGCGTCCGGTGCGAAGAGCTTGCCCGGGTTCATCTGCAGCAGGCCGTCCACAAAGAGGCGGTTGTTCCTGGCAATGTCCTTGCCTGCATCCTGACGGGACTGCAACACATCGCGGTAGATGCGGAGGACGCTCAGACCGAGCTCCATACCCATGTCCTTGTCCAATACTTTCTTTTGGGGATTGTCGCAGAAGGCGTTGAATTTGTCCTGATCGGCAAAGACGGTGTTCTTCATCACGGCGTTCACATACTTTTCAAAATTGCCCTTGTATTTTTTCTGGACAGTTTCGAAGAAATCGGGGTGGAAGGTGGGGTCAAGGTTTTTATAGACATATTCGAACAGGGCGATCATGGTCTTGCGGTCGGTCTCCTTGTCGTAGTCCTTGAAGAATTCCTTGCCTCTGGCTTTCAGCCTTTCGCCCATACTTTTGATCTGGTCGCTGTTACCGATGTCCAGCGTGGTCTTGATACCGGAGCACTGGTATGCGAACAGCGGCAGCTCCGGGCCGGTCAGCAGCCCTTCGTAAATGTACTGGAAGGCCTCCGAATATTTGCGGCGGGCCTTGTAGGCGTTCTCCAGGCCTGGCAGCGCCTCACGGTAGCGGGCATCCTTGTTGTTGGCCCATTTCAGGTAGTCGGCCTCAATCTGCTTTTTCACACCCATGGTGTTCAGCGCCTTCAGGGCTTTGTTCTGCTCAAAGGAATATTTCCAGTAGTTGGCGCAGGAGGCATATTTGGAGGCATACTGGATGCGGACCTTGGGGTCGGCGGCCATCTCGGCCTTCCATACGTTCAGCTTGACGTCACGGATGTCGTGGCGCAGCCGGTTGGTCACATCCATTGTCTCCTCCAGTCCGTAGGAGGTGATGTAGCGGTTTGTGGTGCCGGGGAATCCCATCACCATGGCGAAGTCACCGTCCTGCACACCCTTGATGCTGACAGGAAGGAAGTGCTTGGGTTTTAACGGTATGTTTTCCTTGGAATAGGATGCGGGTGTCCCGTCGGGGGCGGTGTAGATGCGCATCACCGAGAAGTCGTCGGTATGGCGCGGCCACATCCAGTTGTCGGTGTCGCCACCATATTTTCCCATTGATGATGGGGGAGCGCCCACAAGGCGGACATCTTTATAAATAATATAGACAAACAGGAAGAACTGGTTGCCGTTGAAGACATCGGTAACGTAGGCGTTGTAGTTGGTCCCCTTGACCGCTTCCGCTGAAATCTCCTTCGAGATCTTATTGATGGCGGTGGTGCGCTCCACTTCGCCCATGTCGTTGTTGACCTCCGCAAGCACGCGGCTGGTCACATCCTCCATGCGGACCAGTATTGATGCGGTCATGCCCTCGTTCGGCAGCTCCTGGCTCTTGTCGTAGGCCCAGAAACCGTTGGTCAGGTAGTCATGCTCCACGGAGGAATGCTCCTGGATGCTGCCGTAGCCGCAGTGGTGGTTGGTGAACACAAGCCCTTCGCCGGAGACAATCTCACCGGTGCAGAAGTGCCAGAAGGGCTGCCCGTCGTTGCCAAGGCCGATTATGGCATCCTTAAGGCAGGAGTGGTTGACATTGTAGATGTCTTCGGCAGTAAGTTTGAGGCCCTGTTTATGCATCTGCTCCATGTTCTTGTTAAGGAGCATCAGCAGCCACATGCCTTCATCCGCCCGGACGACAGCCGCGTTAAGCAGCATCGCCACGCTGAAAATCATTAATGCTAACTTCTTCATTTGCGTTAATTTAAAATTATAAATGGTTAATTAAATTACAATATTGACAATTTTACGGGGCACCACAATCACCTTTTTGGGCGTGTTGCCCTGCAGCCATTTCTGCGTATCCGGCATCTGCAGCACCTGCCGCTCCACCTCCTCCTTGGGCATGTCGGACGGCAGCGACACCACAAAGCGGGTCTTCCCGTTGAAGGAGACCGCATAGTTGCAGTTGTTTTCCGCAAGATATTTCTCATCCCATGTGGGGAATGTGGCGAAGGTTACGCTCTCCGTATGGCCGAGAAGCTGCCACAGCTCCTCGCAGATGTGCGGGGCGAATGGAGACAGCAGTATGCAGAGCGGTTCCAAGATTTTCCGTTTGCCGCATTTCAGGTCGGTAAGTTCGTTCACACAAATCATGAATGTGCTGACCGATGTGTTGTAGGCCATTTTTTCAATATCCTCGCTCACCTTTTTGATGGTGCGGTGCAGGATTTTCAGCTCTTCGGCGGTCGGCTCCTCATCGCTGACGCAGAAATTGTTGTCGGCGTTGTGGTAGAGTTTCCAGCATTTTTTCAGGAAGCGCGACACCCCTTCGATGCCCTTGGTGTCCCATGGCTTGGACTGCTCGATGGGGCCGAGGAACATCTCGTACATGCGCAGCGTGTCCGCACCGTACTTTTCCACAATGTCGTCCGGATTCTGCACATTGAACATCGATTTGGACATTTTCTCTATCTCATATCCGCAGATGTACCTCCCATCCTCCAGTATGAACTCGGCATCGGCGAACTCAGGCCGCCATTGGCGGAATTTCTCCAAATCCAGCACATCGTTGTCCACAATATTGATGTCCACATGGATGGGGTCGGTCTCGTAATTATCCTTCAGGTGCAGCGAAACATATTTGTTGCTTCCCTTGATGCGGTAGACAAAGTTGGAGCGTCCCTGGATCATGCCCTGGTTCACCAGGCGGCGGAAAGGCTCCTCCACACAGGACTTGCCGATGTCATGGAGGAATTTGTTCCAGAATCGGGAATAGAGCAGGTGACCGGTGGCATGTTCGATGCCGCCCACGTAAAGGTCAACGCACTGCCAGTAACCGGCAGCCTCCGCGGAAAAATATTCCTTGTCGTTGTGCGGATCCATGTAGCGCAGGTAGTAGCCGTTGGAGCCTGCGAAGCCGGGCATGGTGTTGTAGTCAATGGGGCAGCCTTTGTAGGTCCAGTCTTTGGCGCGGGCCAGTGGAGGTTCGCCCGTTGAGGTCGGCAGGTATGACTCCACCTCCGGCAGCATGAGTGGGAGCTCGCTCTCGTCCATGATATATGGGATGCCGTCCTTATAGTAGACGGGGAATGGTTCGCCCCAGTACCGCTGGCGGCTGAAGATGGCGTCGCGCAGCCGGTAGTTTATCTTGCGCTGTCCGATGCCCATCTCCACTAACCGGTCGATAACGGCGGTGATCGCCTTTTTGACCGGCATCCCGTTGATGAAGTCCGAATTGATGCAGGTGCCGGATTTGCTGTCCTTTGATTCGCTCCAGGTGTCCGTGTCCTCCGGCTGTTCGCCGTCAGGCACCACCACCTGAATAATCGGAAGGTTGAAATGCCGTGCAAAGGCGAAGTCGCGGCTGTCGTGTGCCGGCACCGCCATGATGGCTCCTGTGCCGTAACCGGCCAGCACATAGTCGGAAACCCAAATCGGGATGCGCTCTTTGGTCAGCGGATTTACGGCAAAGGCACCGGTGAAGACTCCGCTCACCTTTTTCACCTCCGCCTGCCGCTCGCGCTCGCTGCGGTTTTTCGCCCATGTCACGTATGCCTCCACTTCGGCCTTCTGCTCCGATGTGGTGATTTCAGCTATCATTTCATGTTCCGGGCAGAGCACCATGAAGGTGACTCCGAAAATGGTGTCGGGACGGGTGGTGAAAATTTCAAACGAACGGTTGTCCCCCTCAATCGGGAAAAAGACTGAGGCCCCTTCGCTGCGTCCGATCCAGTTGCGCTGGATCTCCTTCAGCGATTCGGACCATTCCACCTCGTCCAACCCTTTCAGCAGCCGCTCGGCGTAGGCGGTCACACGCAGCGACCATTGCCGCATCAGCTTCCGTTCCACCGGATATCCGCCACGCACCGAAACCCCGTTGACCACCTCGTCGTTGGCCAATACGGTTCCCAATCCGGCGCACCAGTTCACCATGCTGTCGGAGAGGTAGGCGATGCGGTAGTGCATCAGAATCTCCTGCCGTTCCTTTTCGGAGAAGTTGCTCCATTCCGCTGCGGTGAACTGCGGCGTTTTCTCGTCGCAGGCGGCGTTCACATTGGCATTCCCCTCTTTTTCAAAGGTTTCAACCAATTTGCTGATAGGCATTGCCTTTTGTGCGTTGTTGTCGTAATAGTGCTTGAAGAGCTGGATGAAGGTCCATTGGGTCCATTTGTAGTAGCGGGGGTCGCAGGTGCGCACCTCGCGGTCCCAGTCAAATGAGAGCCCCAGTTTGTCCAGCTGCTCGCGGTAGCGGTTAATGTTCTGCTCCGTGGTCTTTGCGGGATGCTGGCCGGTCTGGATGGCGTACTGCTCCGCCGGAAGCCCATAGGCGTCGTAGCCCATGGGATGCAGCACGTTGAATCCCTTCAAACGCTTGTATCTCGCATAGATGTCGCTCGCAATGTAGCCTAACGGATGCCCCACATGCAGTCCCGCCCCCGACGGGTAGGGGAACATGTCCAAAATGTAGTATTTCGGTTTCGGTGACCGGTTTTCGGCCCCAAATGTCCTGTTTTCGGCCCAAAACCGCTGCCATTTCTTTTCTATCTCATTGAAATTGTATTCCATGCGAATAACCTTTTATTTTTCAGCGAAAGATACAAATTTCCAAAAAAAATGGATACAGATGGCCGGAAAATGGCAGAAAAAAAACAGGCTGCCTTCGGGCAACCTGTTTAATTTGTAGAGACGGTGCTGCACCGTCTCTACAAAACATCGTCATTACCGGACAACGTTCATCTTTCGGACAATCCGTTGCCCTTTGTATTCAACACCGTAATAATACAACCCGGACGGCAGTGTCCCGGTATGCAGCGTCACGCGGTTCGCACCAGCAGTGGCGGCGACAATTTCGCGATGCAGCAGCTGGCCGTTCACACCCATTATCGTCAGAGCAACCTCCGCATCCTCAGGGATGACGAACGGGATAACCGTTGTCGCATTGGCAGGGTTAGGCTCGTTCTGACCAACGCTCCAGTTTGTAGCCGCGTGGTCGGCGATGCCCGTTGTATTCCGTATGCAGGCGAATTTCGCTGTCAGCGTGTCATTCGCCGTGTTGGTTTCGCTGGCATAGGTGTCCAAATAGGCCTTCAGGTAGTAGTTGCCGTCATAATTCGGAACCGTGTAAGTCAGGCTGAAGGCATACTCCAACGTGTCGTTGCTGTTGATGAAGTTGATGTACTCGGAAACCGTTTCCAGCAGCGTTTTGGCGCTGTCCAGCACGTCCACATGAAGCATCAATGTCTGAACCTCCGCGTTGCCGATGTTCGCCACCGTCACCTTCGGCGACACCTTCACACGGCCGCTGTCAGTTGTCGGCTGTGCGATGGAGAGCACCTGCAAATCGATGGTATCCGGAACGGTGATGATGCCGACCATGCTCTTTCTGTCGTTGTTACTTTCCGCGTCGCAGGGAATGTTGGCCGACAGCTCCAGGAAGTAGTACGGCTGCTCCTTCGTGCCGAAAGGCACAACGTATGGCATGCTTACCGCATGGATGATGCTGTCGCCTATCTCCATATGGCGGAAAACAGTGTCCGTAACAATCATTTCGCCGTTCAGCTCCATAGTGACGGTGAACTTGTCAACCGCCATGTTGCAGTTATTACGCACAAGTGCGCTCACAAATACAGTGTCACCACCCAGCTTCTGGGTCTGGCCGTCAATTCCGACGATGCTGTCCAAGGAAATATCCTGATACACATAAACTGTGGAATCGCTGATAGTGTCGTTCATGGTATTGGCATCCTGAGACTGCATACTGATGTTCACATAGTAGTCACCATTGGAACGCATGTCAATGTATCCCAAAGTCAATGTGTCACTTTCATAACTGCCAAGCTGCATGCTATAAACATAGCTGAAACTTTGTGTGGTGGCACCAGTAACCTCTGCCGTAATAGTATCGCTGACAAAATCCATAATCAGACGTGAAAGGTTTTCAACAGTAACCTTCAAAGGAACCCGATCATTTTCACAAGCATTGCCAAGCTCCATAGGAAGCAGATTCATTGCAGCGTCCATGTCAGCTGTGATGCGGACACGATCAATGTTCTGGTCAACACCACCGAAGCTGATGGCCTGGAAGACGATGCTCAAACAATTCGAGTTGACAAACCCGTTCAGATTAATATCATGTTGTTTCCATCCTGTAATAGTGTCGTAAGCCATGATACGACCAATTTCCTTGTAAGTCGCACCTCCATCGGTTGTAGCCAACACAATGGTCAGGTCACGCAGGCTAGGATCGTTCACATGATTGTACCAGAAACTCAGTTTCGGGTTGATACAGCCATGGATATTGACCGCATTGAACACCGCATTTGCGAATGCTCCGGGATTACCCGCACCGGCAAATTCCAGACGGCCTGTTCCATAGACAGGAGTTGCAATATTGCTTGAACCCTGTTCAACAGACCAGCCTTTCTTTCCGGACAGGACAACATTCACAAATTCATTGGGAACTGTGCTGAAGTCAATGTCGTATGGCAAATCAACACGGCTGGCGTTGTAAACCATGCTCAGAGTGTCATCTTCAGCAAGAACATCATCATTGTAAGTAAGTTTTACGTTGATTTTGTAAATGCCGCTGATCTGGGTAGGAATAGTGGCCAAGGTGATGTTTCTTGTCTGTGTAGGTGTCATACGGCCTGTGGAAATCACAGTGTCATAATGCAGGTTCACAGCACCGGTCACATCAAGGTCAATACGCAATGATGTCGAATCGAAAATGGCGGCATCACGACCCATGTTCTTGATGGTGATGGTCACAGGAGTTTTGTTCTCATAGCAGATAACATCAGCTATCGCAACAGGACTTACAAACTCGTCAACCAACAGGTTCACACCATCCCACATTTTGGCACCGTAGCAACCCACTGCAGTGATAGCGGCACGCGGGTTACCGTTCAGATCGCTGGTCACAAGCGATGTGGCAGGACACAGGAACGGATCATAGTCATCCAATTCCAGACTATTACGCAGTTTAACAAATCTTGGCGAAATGTTCAGCAAATTGCTGTCCTGACCTGTGGTGGTCTGGAATGCTGCAACAGTAGTCTTCGCTGCACCGGCGTATCCTATATTGGAACCTGTCATGGAATAGTGGTTATTCCAGCTGCGCTTGCCATAACCTGTAGCGTAGTAGGTGTTGCTGATATACATAGGATAGTTGGTGTTACCATCGCATATGAACATATTGCGGCTTACATTTGTGTTATATGTGCCGCTGGATGAACCTGGCGTCAGATACATTCCGTATGCCGTGCTGTTCTCGGAAATACAATACACACTGTTGTGCATTATGTTCAAGTTACTGTAATAACCATAAACATACATTCCGTATTTGGCGCCGTTGGCTCCCATTATGCGAACCTCATTGTTAGCCACCAATCCGAATGTGCTGTTAGAGTAGCTCGGATAGTTATGGTAATAGTACATATACATACCGTATGATGTGGAGGTGCTTATGATATAGAACTTGTTGCCCTCAACCTTACCATAAGTGGTGTAATAGTAGGTATATAAACCATAATATATGCTACTGTTACCGCTTGCAGCTGCATAACGGCTGCTGATGGTATTGTAGCTGATACTCGGATAATGCGAGTAATAGTAGCTGTAAATGCCATAGTAGTATGCGTCCGTCAGCACATTGCTGTCAATATACATGCTGGATGACATCATGTATGAGGTGCTTCCTGACGGATAGTACAGATACATGTTATAGTAACCTCCCGCTATGTTGTTTGCAACTATTCTCACCTCTACAGGATAGTATGAGCTTCCACTTGTGTTAGGATAGCTGAACGCCCTGTATGCGGTGTTCGTAGTCGTGGTGCAGGCATAGATGTTGCACTCGCGGATAGTCACTTCTGTACAAGCGCCACCCATCTCGACACCTACGGCACCATTGGTGGTGTTACCGAAGGTGAGACCCTTGAAGGTGACATACGACAGGTTCTTGAAGATCATACCAGTACCGCCGTTACCACCGTCAAACACAACCTTGGCCGCACTGTCAGCCATGATGGTGATCCTGCTGTTGCGGCTTGCACCCTTGATACCGCCGTCCATGTTCAAAGTCGCATAGTTGCCTGTGCGGATCTTGAAAGTGACAGGTCCGGCCACGCCGCAGGTGTATAATGCCATCTGCATCTCCTTAGGATCGGCAAAGTCAGCATTGGCGCCGCCTACAGTATAGGTTCCGGCTGCAATACGCCCGTTGCACATGTACTCCTCATACTCTGTGGTGTCATTGCCCTTGTCAAGATCCTGGCCGCCGTTCGGGTTACTTACCCAAGCCACAAGTTTGTTAACCTTGACAGGAACCGGCAACACGTTGCCCAAGGCAACCACATCCGACTCGCCGGTAGCCAAAACTCCGGTCCAGTTTACAGGAGTTTGGGAAACTCCGTTGAAGGTCCAGTTGATTGTGGCCGACTTGATGGTGTCAATACCCATGTTGAACAATGTCACTTTTACAGGAGTCGATCCTGAGGTGAATTTGGTATTGGCAAAATTGATCAGCGCGGCATCCATTCTGCTCAAATCAACCTGATATGCACCCATTGTGGATGTGGTGGCACGTCTGGCGTTCCATTCCTTATCGGTGGCTGCAAATGCAGGTGCAACCAAAGCGGAATTGGATTTCGGAACAAGTGAACCTGTTTCGTATGTGACCGCAGTGCTCACACTGTTTGCATCCATGCCTGTTGCGGCACGCAATGCGGCAAGTGAGCTGTAACCGTTACCCAACATTCTTACAAGGTTGGCACCGCCATGGTTGTAATAGTTGTTGTAGTCCATTGTAGGACCGGTGGCGTTGGTTGTGTAGTTGTTATAGAAAGCCCACTGCGAACTGGACACGTCAAATATGTTGCCCTTGATATTTGCCGAATATGGCGAATATCCGTAGTAATACATACCGTATCCTGCACCTGTACCCTCCATGTGGATGGTGTTATGCACGAAGTCCATCAGGCACATGTAGGCGTATGAGGCATAGTAGCTGCTCGTGGTCTTTGCCTTCACGGTATTGTTGGCCACCAGCGCATTGCCCTTGCTGCCATAGTAGTTCAAGTAATACAGGTACATCGCATAAGGATAGTTGAGCGAGCTGTAGCGTGTGGCATCTATCTCGTTGCCCACAATGCTGTCGTACTGGCCGTAGTAGTTATACATGCCATACCAGTAGGTGTTACCGTTGGTGCGGCGGCTCAAAATCCTGTTGTGGCTTATGCTGCCGCCTCCGTTGTAATACATGTAGCAGGCATAGTAGTACTGGCTGACAATGTCGTTGCTGTCAACATTCACATTATCGTTCACCGCACTTGAACCGGAACCGTACAGGTAAAGGCCGTAGTAGCCGCCACGGATCAGGTTGCCCCTGATGTTGATGTTGCTTATGGTTCCGCTGGACGGATTGTAAATAACATACGTGCTGGAGGTGGTGCTGGTGGTGTCACGCAGCAGGTTATTGTACAGAATGTCAATGTTGGAACAGCCGTTATCCATGTAAACCACATATGTGCTGGAGGTGGTGCTGGTGTTCTGCAGGGTCAGATCCCTGACAGTGATGTTCTTGTTGGCACCGCCTATGTGCAGGACAGTGGTTGTGGTGGCAATTGTAACATCCCTCCTGTTGCCTGACAGTGAGGTCAGGGTCAGATGGTGGTCACCCATGGCTGTCGCAATGCTGCTCAGGTCAATGGCGCCGGTGTAGCTGCCGCTCTCAAACTTCAGGGTTATGTCATCGCTCACACCGCAGTTCACCATTGCATTGAACAGTTTGTTGAGATCAGCGAAGGTGTAGTCGGCATTCTGTGAAGGTCCGATCACATATATGCCCTCCATGGTTGCACCGCAAACCATACGCTTGAAGTTGACAGTGTCGTTCACCTTGGTGGTGTCCTTCAGCATATCGACCCAAGCCTTGAAGGTATGGTCACCATCGGCCAGCTGGTAGCTGCCCAGGAAGAGGGTGTCATACTTCAGGAAAGCCAGAGGCCTGGTTGGGATATAGGTGAAGGCGTTCTGCCGCACACCGTCAATCTCAAAGGTGATGCGTGCGCTGTCTATCGCATTGTATCCCGTGTTCCTTATCACAACATGAATCGGTGATGAGGCGGCTGAGGTCAGGTTCTCCACACCGATGAAGCTGCAGAGCATGGCATCGTTGGAATCAGGTTCAAGGCCATAGCAGCCAACGCCAGTGTTGCCCAAACGCGGCAGACCGATAATGTCCTCTTCAACCTCTTCCACAGCAGGGCAGCGGAACGCTGTCTGGTTTGCAATCTGCATTGAAGTGTTCAGATTAACCCAAGTAGGTGTGGTGTTGGTGGAATGGATATTGTTGGAGGTGTTCACGCTCTTGATGGCCGCCAGAGTGGTCTTCGCAGCACCCATGTAGGCGAGGTTGGCACCAGCGCTCACATAGTTGTTGTAGTCCATTATGGTGTAGGTCGGCGCACAGTAGGTTGTGCTGGAAATGTACAGCGGATATCCGGTGTTCTTCCCGTTAATCAGCATGTTGTTATAAACCCTCGTAGGATAGGCCGTAGAGGTGCTGTACAGGTACAGGCCGTAACCGGTGGAAGTGGTGTTGGTATAAATTGAGTTGTTCGACACAGATGAGAGACACTGCGGGTACATCCACTCAATACCGTACTGCGTGCTGGAATTCTTGAGAATAACCTCATTGTTGCAGACCACAGTCAACTTGTTGTCCCTTCCGGGCTGCGGATAATATGCATACATACCGTAGCTGGTCGAACTGTTGTTCAGTATAATGCGGTTACCGTCAACTCGTCCCAGATGGTCATAATAGGCATACATTCCGTAGAACAAGCTGGTGGCGTTGCTTCCGTTCTTGATGGTGTTATGCGAAATGCTCTCGTATGCTCCATAGTAATACAGATACATGCAATAGTAGTAGGCGTTCTGGAAACTGTTGCTGTCTATCACCAGACCCTTGATCTTGCTCACATTGCCCTGATTGCCGTTCAGGTAGTACAGGTACATGTTGTAGTATCCGCCGCTGATGGTGTTGCCAATGAAGCGGACATCCTCAACCACCTGGTCACCGCCGCTGGTGCCATAGTAGTTCACGGCACGGTAGGTGCTGTTGGTCTGTATCTCGCTGAGAATGTTGCAGTGGTGGAACTCAATGTTCTTAAGGCTGCCTGCAAGTTCAACGCCTACCACGCCCTCAAAGGTAATCTCCTCGAAGAAGAGGTTGGCCGTGTTTTCTAACTTGATACCGGCCAAATCGTCGAAGATGACTTTGGTGCGGTTGTTGGAGGCGGAGCGGAATGTCACCACATTGGTGTCGCTGCTGCCAGGAATCTCACCGCTGATAGTAATGCCATCGTATGTGCCGTCAGCAACCAGAATCTCAACAGGTCCGCCGACACCGCAGCTGTTCAGGATGAACAGTGCATCCTCCATGGTTGCGAAATCGCTCTGGGCGGTTCCCACAGTGTAGGTTCCGGTCATTGCGGAGTCGCAGCCCACAAACTCAACGGTAACAGTGTCGTTCAGTTTGAAAGGATCATTAGCTCCGTTAGGGGCAAAGCAATATGCCGACAACATGTTGATTCCGGTCTTGGGAAGTACATTGCCCAACACAACCGTATCCATTGCGTATGGAGCCAAACTGCCCGTCCAGTTATAAACAGGGCCGTTATTGTCATTCAATTTATAGGATATGCTGGCAGATGTGATGTTATTGGTACCGACATTCATGATCACAACCTTCACAGGCACGCTCTGTCCGGTTGTGGTGGCTCCGACCGGTGAAATGACAGCCTTCATGGCAAGGTCGTTGTTGTTGAATTCAACGGCGTATGCACCCATCACGTTGGCGTTGGTGTCACGCTGTCTGCCCATGATGTCCGTCGGAGCGTCCGCCAGATAGTCACATGACACGCCCATGGAGTCCATAAGCATGAGGCTGGTGTTCACATCAACATAGTCAGGACGGGCGAACACGCCTTTCTTGTCCACATTGTTACGCCATGTGGCGATGTCGGTGAAGGCCGCACCGGAATAGCCGACATACGGTTTGGTCGGATATTCATTATAGCAGCAGTTGCCCTCAACATCAACACGGTTGGTGATGTATGATGCGGAACCGATATACATGGGATAGCAGTTCACCGATTTTCCATACAAATGGAAGATGTTGTTCTTGATTTCCGAAGCGTACATTGTGGAAGTTGAGAGGTACAAACCGTAGTTGCTTGTATAAACATTCTTCAGGTAGAACGAGTTATGCAACATCTTCACAGCAGTGGTACCTACAAAGTAAACTCCATAACCGGTATTGCCGGACTTGAATTCACTGCGCAGCTCGTTGTTCACAATACGGTTGAACCCGTTGGTTGTGTCACCGAAATATCCGATATAGTAACCTGCATAGATGTTTTCAAGATCGAACACATTGTTCTCAATGTTGGCATTGGTATAGTATGCGTACATGCTGTACATGTTGCCCACCGTGAAGTTGCCGCGGCGCTGGTGCACCTCATTGTTTTTGAAGGTTACAGAGTCGGCATAATACATGTATGCGGTATAGTAGTCAATATAGCCCACAACATTGTGGTGGATATTGATGTCGGCAATACGGGATGCTGTACTGCTTCCATAAACATAGAAACCGCAGGCACCGCCTTCAACCAGGTTGTGGTGAACCTCAACATCCCTTACATCTGCACCATACAGATACACAGGATTCTGGTTGGTTCCGGTCACAGCCGCGCTGAAGTTCTTAGGAACATAAATCCAGCAGTTGTGGATGTTGATGTGCTCACTGTTGCCCATCACCATGACGCCACGGCTGTAGCTGTAGGAGCTGCTCGTGGGTGAATAGCCGCACAAGGTCACATTGCATATCTCGATATATGAGCCGCCGTTGATCATAATAGGAGCCAGGTCGGTTGAAGCATCGTCGGCACGCTGCAGTACCACATCACTGCTGTCGCCTGTGATGGAGGTTATCTTCAGCGTGTTGGTCGCGCTCATACCAGTGATGTTTCCTATTGTCACATTCATATAATAGGTTCCCGGCTGGAATGCCAAGGTAACAGGACCGCCCATACCGCAGAGTTCAAGCACACGCACGGCTTCCTCCATTGAGGCGAAGTAGCCGGTGTCACCTATGGTGTAGGTGCCTGACATGCTGCTGCTGCAGGTGTAATTTGTGGCAGTTATGGTATCGTCATCGTGGTTGGCGTCATTCAATCCGCCGCCAAGTGAGTTCAGATACACTGTTATTTCATTGTAACCATAAACGCAAATATAGTTGCCCAAAGCAATGGTATCGATACCGCTTGTAGGCAGACTGCCGGTCCACTTGACCGAAGCCTGGCTCACACCGCTCACATCCCAACCGAAAGTTGCGGAAGTGATGGTGGTGAGACCCGTGTTCTGGACAACAACTCTCGGTTTCAAAGTGTCACCAACTGCCGTGCCTACATAAGGCCAGTCAAGAATTGCAATCATTGAAAGGTTGGTGGTGTCAGGGCTTGTGGTGTAGCAGCCGCGGCCTGTTGTACCGTAACGGGTTTTGCCGTCCTTGTCAACAGTAACACCTGGGAATGCCGGACATTTCAAGTCCACATAGCTGCGCACATGAAGGTCGTTCGTGTCTTTGAATATAGGCATTACGTTGGTCTCATGGACAGCCGTCTTCACCGCAGCCTGGTATGCCTGCAACGTTGTGATGGCAGAACCCACATAGGCAATGTTTGTCTTGCTGTACCAGTTGTTATAGTCAATGTCCCAGTTCGTGATATAAGTGTTGCTGGACAGGTACAGAGGATAAAGTGTGCCGCCTGCGTTCGGGTCAATCACTACATTATTATTATATATGGTCCCGGAGTAGGCGTTGCTGCCCGTATATGCGTATATGCCGTATTTTGTGGAAGCAGCCCCGTAAAGATAGATACTGTTGTTTACAACAGGTGTTCCGTATGTATAATAGTCGTAGAGGCCGTAGAGGGTGGTGCTCCCAGCTATTATCATCTCGTTGTTGCTGCAGATGACCGTGCTGTCTGTATAGTACAGGCGCATGCCGTAGGTATATTGGGCATATCCTTTGGTACGGATATGGTTGCCCTCAACACGGCTGTTCCGCGCATAGTAGAAGGTGGGGCCATAATAGTAGCTGTAGCCCGGAACCTCCACAAACTCATTGTGCAGGAAGTCAATGTCGGTGTAATATGTGTAGAACGGATAATAGTAGGAGTTCTCCACATAGTTGCTGTCGAACAGGATGTTGGTGTTAGAGTTGTAACCGCTTCCGTAAATGTAGATTCCGTAGTCACCGCCCTCAATGTAGTTTCCGGTGAAGCGGATGTTGTCCAGACCGCTTGTGCTCGCATAAACCACAGCATGGGTGTTGCTGGTGTTGGAAATCTCATAACCTTTCAGGTGGCAGTGGATGAACGAGATGTTCTCGCAGGCGGAGGCGAAGTAGATCACACGCTCCGCAGCGGAGTCTGCCGTAAAGGTCAGGTTCTTGAAAATCAAATTTTTGCTCTTACCCAACGTAATCACATCACCCTCATTCGGGCAGAAAATGACACTGTCGGCATTGTTCGCAATGGAGGAAATGGTAAGGCGGTAATGTCCCATGACATCCCCGAAATTTCTGAAATCCAAAGCGGTGGTGTCAATACCGCTGGCCAGTTTCAACTCCACATTGCTACTGATGCCGCAATGGGACAGGTTGAACAGGGCCTCCGCCATGCTCTGGAAATCATAGCCCGCCCCCTTGCCGACGGTGTAAACGCCGCTCAACATCTGGCTGCATCCGTATGCTATCACCGTAAGGGTGTCGTCACTTGTAATGGAATCATAAATGCCGTTAGGTGTGTTAACCCAGCATACTATTGTGTCATAACCGTTCAACTTCTGGGTATATTTTCCTAAAGTTACGGTATCGTTGAAGTCGCATGGCAGGTTGCCCGTCCATGTGACAGGGGTTTGGACAACGCCGTTCACGCTCCATCCCAATTTGGCGGAGGTCAGATTGCTGATTCCATAATTCTTGATTGTCACTTTCACGGTCTGAGTTCCGGCAATGGTTCCCTCCTGCGGGTTGTCAATGCTGTACATCGTAACTGAATTGGAATCGACCCCGTCACCTTTGGAGACACCAAAATAGAATATTGTGGTGGGAAGGTCCGTAGTCGTACCGCTTGAATTGCCGGAACAACTGAACTGACCCATACGGTCAACAGAATTGTATCCGACGTTTTGGTTACGGCACCAATAGAGAATGCTTGAATTACAAGCATTGTTCGGGTCATCGTCAACTACATACCACATCAGGTTCATGCCCGCAGGCAGAAGGAAGCCCTTGTCAAAATAAATCTGGTTCCAGCCAAGCTGTCCGGTAACTTTTCCCTTGTAAACAAGTGTGGCTCCGTCAGCAATGGGGTCAATGGTGCTTGTACCCAATGCTGTCAGCGAAGTGGCTGTTGTGGCCTTCAGATAAATTTTCACATTATCATGTGAGTTGACAACATTGTAACTTGCATCATAAAAAGATATGGATCCGATAAGTCCGCCGCTCTTGTCCTTTTTGACCATGTCGGCCATGTAAAGCATACGCACCCAACTGGGGGCCGCACCAGCCAGCATGAACGGGAAGGAGCAGTTCTGGATTCCAGTGGTTGTGGATCCGTAAAGGGTTGAGTCACCTGTAAGAATATAATTTCCCCCAGGCGGGACATACTTGCTGGTGAAACCGCCGGCATCACGGGCAGTGTTGCCTACAGAGTCGCGGCCTTCAATATAATAGCTGATAGTGGTTCCGAAAACATACTGGGGTATGGTGGCTGTCCACAGGGAGTCGCCGCCATCTTCGTCAGTCATGGGAATGGAATCAATCACCTTAATGGAGTCACGGGTAGCCGTGTAATGCAAATAGGGATGCACAATTGGAGCCTCAGAACGGGTTGCCACCTTGGCTCTGATAACGTACGGACCGGTATTGAAAACCGTGTCACCGAAAATAGTGCTGATCGACACCACAGGCATCTTCAGCAGGAAGTTTGAGCCCATCACCTGGAAATCGTCAATATACCATCCGTCGGCAATGAACGAAGTCCAGCAGGTGCCCTTTTTGATGACGAATTTGAAGCGGACAATCGAATAGCTCGCGTAGTCGCTCAAATCAAAAACCTCCTCCTTCCACCATGAGTTGGCGGCGGCGGCAAAAGTGTCGGCGGGCTGCCAGTCATCGTAACTTGAGTGGTCAAATGCCCTGTTGACCCTGTAACTTACAGCCCCACCTTCATAGGCATCGTATGGAATCGGTTTCCACTTGCTGCCCATGTAGTTCTCCTGGAACATGATCTGGCACAAATCGCTCGGCAGAACCTTGCAGATTTGGTTGAAGCGCAACATGACATGCCGGAAATTCGAACAGTCATAGTACGGAGTCACCATCTCCACAGTGTCGCCCGCATTGTAAGGCACATGACCGTGCATGGAGTAACTCCCGCTTGTGGCAATGCCCTTTCCGTCGGGACTCCATGTAGGAGCGCTTTGCGTAGAGACAGGATAAACAGCCCAGCCCTGCGGCAATGAGGCCGAAAAAGTCTCATTGGCAAGATAGGTTGCCTGCGCTCTTACTCCTGCAACTGATGCTGCAATAAAGCATAAAAGCATCAGTTTTTTGCAAAAAATAGAAAATTTACGCATAATTTTAAATTTTTTTTGCCACGATTCCCGAAAATGGCCAATTCCAATTACAGAAAAAAGTGCGGGAATCTGATCCGATCTGTCCTTAACAGTCCCAAACCCGAAGGCAACTCTGCCTTGATGATGCGCCCCTCTGTAACATAAAGTAAATCAATAGATAATGTTAAAAAGGGGCATTTGTGTGATTTTATCCGCAACACTTGCACCATACGGTTTAAAACGCCTCAGACAAAATCAGACCAACACCTTTTTCTTATTTTCCAATATTTAGAATAATAATATGCAAAAATAAACAAAAATATAATATGTAACGGGGAAAGACCCGAAATTTTTTTCAGATGTATAAAAACCTGATTTGAAAATCAGGTGGAGGGACAAATTGTCCTCCTGCTCAGAAAAAGCGGTAGCCCACACCGGCTTTCACAATCGCGTCGCTCCAGAAATTGACCTCCAACATGCCGTACCATGTCCTGCCGACCTGCAGCCCGAGCGGTGTGAGGTTGAAGGCTGGTATCAGCGTATTGTAAGGATTTTCCGATTTCGGGTTGTTTTCCCAAAACAGGCATACCCCCGCATCAAGGCCCGAATAGAGCCGTACCATCGGTTTATGCAGATAGGTGAAGCGGATGCTTGGCATCAGCGATATCGAGTATATGTGGAAGTGGTAGTCCTCGATTGTTTTCTCCTTATCTATGAAAACGATATCTTTTGTGCCTTCCAACACCGCTTTTCCGCCTAACTGCAGCCAGGGCCTTGTCTGGAAATAGCCCTGGAGCGAGTAGGCTCCTAAGATGTCAATCCGGTGCGGTGTCCCGTTCAGGCTTTCGGCCAGCCCCTCCATGAAGGCCCGCAATACAAGGACGCTCAAACCCATATAGGAGATGGGGCCTGCGGATGCGCTTATGTCGTAGCGGACCGGATATTCCGGTTTTGGGGTTATGGTGTCGGATGGCGTCTGCGCCTGTGTCATACTTGGATGCAGCAGAAGGGCCAGCATTGCCACGGTAACCAGGATACGTCTCATAAGTGAAATTTATGAAATGGCTTTCAAACTCAGGTCCAAACTCTTCACAGAATGGGTCAGCGCCCCGACGGAGATAAAGTCCACACCGGTTTCAGCGTAGGCGCGGATGTTCTCCAGCGTGATTCCGCCGGAGGCCTCGGTCTCGTATCTGCCTTGCACCAGAGCGACACCCTCCCGCACCTTTTCGGGCGTGAAATTGTCGAACATTATGCGGTGGAAGCCTCCGAGCGACATGGCCAGCCGCACATCATCCAACGAGCGGCATTCAATTTCAACTTTCAGGTCCAGATGCTTCTCCTTCAGGTAGCGGTTGGTCTTTTCCAAGACGTTCTTCAATCCGCCTGCGAAATCGATATGGTTGTCTTTCAGCATAATCATATCGTACAGGCCCATCCGGTGGTTGCAGCCGCCCCCGATGCGCACCGCCATCTTCTCCAGTATGCGGAGGTTGGGGGTGGTTTTACGTGTGTCAAGCAGCCGCGCATGCGTGCCTTCAATGCACCGCACATACTTGCGGGTTGTGGTGGCGATGCCGCTCATGCGCTGCATGAGGTTAAGCACAAGCCGTTCCGCCACAAGAATGGACTGCACCTTGCCGGAGACGGTGAACACCACGTCGCCTGTGCGGATTTCGCTTCCGTCCCTGATAAAAACATCAGTTTTTAGGTCGGGGTCGACGATGTTGAATACCTGCAGGGCGACATCCACACCTGCCAGGACACCGTCCTCCTTTACCAGCAGTTTGGACTTGCCTTGTGTTTCCGGGTCAATGGAGAGCAGTGAGGAGTGGTCGCCGTCGCCCACGTCCTCTTTCAGTGCTGCGACAATTATTTCCCTGATGAGTTCGGATGTTTTTTGCATTTTTTTGTTTGTTCGATGTTCATACTGTATATCAGGTAGCCGGTTTTTTTCGACTTGTCCGGCATTTCGCTTTTTTTCATTATATAATGGATGCGATAGGTGCTGTTGTTGCTGGAAAAGCAGGTGCCGATCACATGTACGACATCCTCGTCCTTCCAGCTTTCAGCCTCTTCAAATTTTATGGGCGGGTTTTCCTGGAAGAAATCGTTCAGGATGGATGTGGCCTGAGTCTTGCTGTATGTTTCTGCAGCCTGGTTTATTGAGAGTTCCACCATGTCGCGGAAATAGTTGGAAAGGGCTTCCGCATTACCGGCCATAAGCCGTTGGTTAATCTGTTTCCTGTAGTCCTCCACAAGTTTGGAGGGTTGCCCCAGGCATACTAACACGACACCCAGCAGCAAAAAAAATATCAGATAGATATGTTTCATCATAAGAATGGCATTTTTTAAAATGGAATATTAAGCAAAAAATGCGCCAAAATGATGAATCATGGATGGGAATGGTGTTTTTTTAATCCCTCAGCAGCAGAAATTCGCCTTTTTCTGTTTTTTTCTCTCCTTTTTCCGTAGTGTATTGTAAGATGAACAGGTAGGCCCCGTGCGGCTGGACTGTGCCGCGGTAGTTGCCGTCCCATGACTCTTCGGGGTGCGTGGTCTGGAACACCAGCTGGTTTTTACGGTTGTAGATTCGGAGAAGATATTGCGTCACCTCGCCGGAAAGTACCGGACGGTATGTGTCGTTGAGGCCGTCGCCGTTTGGGGTGAAGGCGGATGGGAAAGATGCAAGAACAGATTCGGATGGTTCTGGTGATGGTGTCTGATTGTCCGATGGTTTCTGTTCCCGCTCCGTTGCCGTCGTTTTCACATTGCGCTCCGGATTCTTGTCTGCCGGTACGGCGGAGGGTATAGGAGTCTCCTTTAGCGGCATGGGTGTCTCTGATACGGTTTCAGTCACTTGGATAACGGTGGTTTCCCCAGTCACTTTTGTTTGTGCAGTCTCGGAGAGTGCTGCAGCGGTTGCCGGATGTGTGGCTGCGGATTGCTGTGATACGGTTGTTGCCTCCGATATCTCTGTCAGGGTGGGGACATTTTGTAATGTGTCGGGCGTGGTGGACGGGGCAAGTGCGGCGGTTCCGGCAGGCTGCGGAGTCTCCCTTCCGGAATTAACTGCAAAAAACAGGGCCGTGGCCGACGCGCACAGGAGTGCCGTTGCCAACACTTTACCTTTGACACGCCAGAAATCCTTCCGCTTCATGCCGCGACGGATCCCTTCCCACACCGCCTCGGGGGGGGCAGGGAGGGGCTCGGGTACCGGCGGGAAGCCGGAAAACTGCCTGTTATTTGTTCCGTTATACCTCATCATACAATTCCTTTATTTTTTTTCGCAGTTTGGATTTGGCCCGCATCAGCTGCGACCTGCAGGTGGCTTGGCTGCATTGCAGCATTTCCGCCGCCTCCTGATAGCTGTATCCTTCCACTTCACAAAGATTGAATATCATCCGGTATCCGTCCGGCAGTTCCTGGATCAGGTGCAGGAGGGTTTGGTAGTCCACTTGGTTATATGGCATTTCCGCCACCTCCTCCCAAACTTCCGGATTTTCCTCCGACAGGGGGAGCTCGCGTCGCCACTGTCTGATGTTTCGCCTGTACTGGGTGAGCGCTGCCCGAATCACGACAGTACGCATCCAATTCAGCAGGTCACCCTCTTTACGGAACTGTCCAATCCTTTCAAAGATCAGAAGGAACGCCTCCTGCAGCACATCATCGGCCTCCTCCGAATTGCTTGCATAACGTAAAGCATATTGGTACAAATCTTTGGAGTATTTCCGATATAATGCCTCCCTGCAACTGTTGTCATGTTTCAGGCAGCCTTCCAAAAGATACTCGTCCGACATGGCCATTTGCTTTCCGTTTGCCTTCACATTACAGATGATGTTCGGGTGCCTTTTGTTGCATCATTTTGAAAAAAATTTCACAAAATCACCTCGCTCCGGAAATCAGGAATCTGGATATCTTGGAATCCTTTCTCTTTCAAGTAATTGCTATAAAACTCCTGCGCGGGTCGTTCCCCATGCACCAGGAAAAGGCTACGGACTGCCGCAGGATTTTGGCATGATAGATACCGCCCCATCTCCTCATAGTCGCCGTGGCCGGAGAGGGCGTCAATCTCACGTATCTGTGCATTTACCTGATATTTGTTGCCGTATATGGAAACCACTTTGTCACCGCGTGCTATCCTGTGTCCCAAGGTGTTGGGAGAGCAGTATCCGACCACCAGCACTGTGGTGCGGCGGTTTTCGATGTTGTTGGCCAGATGGTGCTTGATACGTCCGGCCTCCATCATGCCCGATGCCGAGATGATGATGCAGGGGCGGTTGTGGGTGTTCAGCCGCTTGGAATCCTCCTTTGTGCGCACATAAAAGAGGTTGTCGAAGCCGAACGGATCCTTTTGGGTGCGGATGAGGTCGAGAATGTCATCCTTGAAGCATTCCGTATGCAGCCTGTAGATGTCGGTGGCGGAGACGGAAAGCGGGCTGTCGATGAAAATGGGCACATCGGGAAGCCGGTTTGCCTTTTTCAGCAGGTTCAGTATGTAGATTATTTCCTGGCATCGTCCGATGGCGAAGGAGGGAATCAGCAGTTTGCCCAGGTTTTTGACGCATGTTTCCTGCACCACCTGTGCCAGTTTCTCCTCCGCTTTTGGGATGGGTTCGTGTTTGCGGTCACCGTAGGTGGATTCCGTAATGATGTAGTCAACCTGAGGAAAGGGCGAGGGGTTTTTCAGCAGATGCTTGTTGTACCGTCCTATATCGCCGGTATAGCAGAGACTTTTTTCAGTGCCGTTTTCATTGAAATACAAAACAATGGCAGAGCCGCCCAAAATATGTCCGGTGTCGTAGAATGCCACCTGGACATCATTTTCAATGGTGATTTTCAGCTCGGTGGGCATACTGATGAAATAGCGGAGACAGGCGAATGCGTCCCGTGCGGTGTAGAGGGGTTCCGCCTCCGGCAGACCTTTCGATGCCTGTTTTTTGTTGAAGTCGATAATATCGCTTTCCTGAATCTTGCCGGCATCCGGCAGCATTATGGAACAGAGATCCCGTGTGGCGTGCGTGCAGTAGATTTTCCCGTTGAAGCCGAGTTTGCAGATGTAGGGGATCAGGCCGGAATGGTCGATGTGTGCGTGGGAGAGCAGGATGATGTCAATCTCTTCCGGGTTGAAACCCAGATCACGGTTCATGGAATCGGTCTCCAGCCCCTTTCCCTGATACATGCCGCAATCCAGCAGGATTTTTTTTCCGTGGTTGGTGGTAATCAGAAATTTGCTTCCTGTCACTTCGCCGACAGCCCCCAAAAACTGTATTTTCATGGTCCGATGAATTAGTATGTGCGTACTTTATTAACAAAAATGCAAAGTTACATGAAAAGCGAATATGCACGCCGCTTTTCCGCATTTTTATTTTTGTGCGCTTTTTTGGAGAAAACCCCGTTTGGTATTGATAAAAGTGGTACCTTTGCACTTTATAATTAAAAATCGGATATGATAAAAGAGGATTTGAGCAATTTGCAGGAGTGTTTTCCAGACACCTTCTCACAGGCGGAAAAGGAAAAATGCAAGACATTATTCTATAAAAAACTGTCTTTAATTGCGCATGAGCATTACCGCGGAAAGATGCAGACGCTGCCCAAGGTGCCGCTGCCCGGCTTCAACTGGTTCAACGTGTGGTACACTCCGGGTGTCTCATCGGTTTCCACCACCATCAGGGATGATAACAAGACATCGTACGGGTTGAGCAACCGTCACAATCTTGTGGCGGTGGTCAGCGATTCCACACGCGTGCTCGGCGACGGCGACTGCACGCCTCCGGGCGGACTGGGCGTAATGGAGGGCAAGGCCTTCCTGATGAAATATCTTGGAGGAATCGATGCGGTGGCGCTCTGCATGGACAGCCGCACAGCGGACGGAAGCCATTCCGCCGAAAAGATCATTGAATTTGTCAAGATGGTGCAGCCTTCGTTCGGAGCCATCAATCTGGAAGACATCTCCCATCCCAACTGTTACCGTGTGCTGGACGAGCTGCGCGAAAGCTGCGAGATTCCGGTGTGGCACGATGACGCCCAGGGTACCGCCTGCGTTACGCTGGCGGGTGTCCTAAATGCTCTGAAGCTGGCAGGAAAAAAGCTCTCCGAGTGCAAAATAGTGTTGTATGGTGCCGGTGCGGCCAACACCAGCATAGCAAGGCTTATGATAACAGACGGGGCGGATCCGAAAAAGATGGTTATTTTCTCCAGCAAGGGCACGCTCCACGACGGGAGGGAGGATTATCGCACCAACCCCAACTTCTACCGTCAGTGGGAGTTGAGCCGGATCACCAATCCTGACCATATTCTGACCGAAGAGGATGCCTTCCGTGACGCAGACATCGTTGTGGCAGCCTCCAAGCCCGGCCCGGGCACCATCCGTCCGGAATGGATCGCCTCGATGGCGCCGAAATCGATTGTCTTCGCCTGCGCCAATCCGGTGCCGGAAATTTATCCCTCAGAAGCCAAGGCGGCAGGTGCCTACATTGTGGCGACCGGTCGTGGCGATTTTCCCAACCAGGTGAACAATTCCGTCTGTTTTCCGGCAATCTTGAAGGGCACGCTGTTAGTTCATGCCAAGGCGATTTCCGACAGCATGGCCATTGCCGCCGCGCATTCCATTGCCGATTTTGCCGAGGCACGTGGTATCAGCACGGAGGATATTATCCCGAAAATGACCGAAACCGAAATGTTCCCGAAGGTGGCGGCCGATGTTGCCGTGCAGGCCTGCAAGGAGGGGCTTGCCCGTAATCCTATTAGTTGGGAGGAGGCCCATGAGGCCACCCGGAGGGACATTGCGGAGGTGCGCTCCATGATGGGGTTGCTTACTGAAAAAGGGCAGATTCCCCCCATCAACCCGCAATGGCTGCAGGATGCGTTGGATTGGGCGGTTGCACAAATCGGATAATTATGGAAAAGGTCCGCATCACCAAGATATTCCGGTTCGAGATGGCCCATGCACTGATGGGATATGACGGTTTGTGCAGTAACATTCATGGCCATTCCTATGAGTTGCGTGTGACGGTGACCGGTGAGCCGGCCACTGCACCGGATTCCCCGAAATGCGGTATGCTGATGGATTTTTCCGATTTGAAAAGAATAGTGAATGACTGCATTGTCGAGCGGTTCGACCATGCGCTTGTCCTTAACGATCATAGCGACCGGGAGCTGATTGAACAATTGGGCCGTCATTACCGTAAGGTGGAGCTTGTTCCGTACCAGCCGACATCGGAACGGATGCTGCTGCATTTTGCGGAGATGTTGCGTCAGCAGCTGCCGCCGAATGTGCGGCTGCACAGCCTCCGTCTGGGCGAGACCGCAACCTCCTATGCGGAATGGTATGCGGAGGACAACATATAACCGTGCATCAACATGACTCACTAAAACCCTGATATATGAAAAGAATTCTTTTGTTTTCAGTTTTACTTGCACTCTGCCTTGTCGGCTGCTCACAGCCGGAGCCCTCATTCTGCCCCTGCTGGTCGGACAGTGCCCGCACCCGCACCTTGAGAGTCTGCTTCTATAATTTGGAGAATTTTTTCGACTGTGTGGACGATTCCCTGACAAACGACAACGAGTTCCTGCCGGAGGGAACCTACCATTGGGACACCAGACGCTATTACCACAAGGCGGATCAGATAGCAAAGGTCCTTGTTGCGGCAGGCGGTTGGGACTATCCGGATATTGTAGGTCTGGCGGAGGTGGAAAACAGCAGTGTTCTGAAAACATTGATTTATAAAACTGCCCTGAAGAAGGCAAAGTACAAATATGTGCATTTTGATTCCCCGGATCCACGTGGCATTGATGTGGCACTGCTGTACCGTCCGGAGCGGTTCCAGCTCTGTTATGCGGAGCCTGTCGCGGTAAAGTTTTCCTTCCAGCCCGGCTCCTCAACCCGCGATATATTGTATGTGAAGGGGATTGCAAAAGGCTCCTCCGATACGCTGCATCTGTTTGTGAACCACTTTACTTCACGTTATGCAGGTTACAAGGCTACGGAGCATAAGCGGATGCACATTGCGACTGTTTTGCGCGGAAGGATCGATTCCATTCTGAATCTCCAGACTCAGGCTTGTGTGCTGGTTATGGGCGATTTCAACGACACGCCTGCGGACAGCAGCATGCGTTATGGTTTGAGGGCCACGTTAGATGCCGCCCATGTGGAAAATGGGGATCTTATTAATTTAATGTATCCATACGTAAAGCAGGGGAGGGTTGGCACACACAAATACCACCGGCATTGGTCGGTGCTGGACCAGTTTGTGGTGACACCCTCGCTCACCATGCCGGACGCACCCTACCGTGTGGCCTCCCCAGTCTGCATTTTCGCCGCCCCCTTCATGCTGGAAAAAGATGAGAAATATTTGGGGGATAGACCATTGCGCACCTATGTGGGGCGTGATTACAAGGGTGGTTTCTCCGACCACCTGCCGATTGTGCTCGATTTGTCCTATTAGGGTTCCTGACGGTTCCACTTTTCCTTTTTATAAGAACAGCATTGGTTACACAATGTCCGTGCCACTCGTAATAATATGCAAAATCAATGTTTTTATTATGAAACTATTTGAACATATATCGTTTTAACATTATTATTATAAAAAATGTGTTTTTTTTAGTGAAAAATATGTTCATAGTATTGAATTATTATGTATGTTTGCAGAATGAACATTTTTATTTATCAATTAATCAAACTAATTAATTATGAGGAAGTTTTTTGTTTTACTCGCGGCAATTGTCCTGATGTTGCCGTTCGGTTTTGCACAAAACCGTGTGACGTTCACAGAGAGCTTCAATGGGGCATCGTGCAGTTTCGCGCGCATGCCGGCCTCCGCCTGGATGATTGACACTACATTGAGTGTCAGCGGAAAGGCGGCATGGGGCTTTGTGCCCAATGCGGAGGGCGACTCCATTGAGCTAATCTCCCCTGTGTACGACTTGAGCAACTACGCCTATGCGTACTTGCGCTTCTCCCACATCTGCAAGGTTTCCGACGAGGACCTTGTGACGGTGGAGTACAAGGAAAACTATGTGGGTTCCCAATGGAAACCGATTCCCTATTATGACTATAGGGGGGAGAGTTCGGTGTTCCGCAAACAGCGCAGTTTCAGTCATAGCTGCTATCCTGAATGGGTGAGAAACGACATGACCGCCCAGCCGGACAACTCCTGGTGGAAGGTCGAGTCGTTCGATGTCAGCCAGGATGTGGCCTATGCCGAAGTGCAGTTCAAGTTCAAGATCAAGAAGGGCTCCACTGTGGGCACCAACTTCGCATGGGGCTGGTTCATCGACAACTTCGAACTGATGGCCTCCTCCGCGCAGATCAATCCGCCGGTGGTGCAGTTTGTAACTCCTTACACCAAAGGGGTGGTTTACAGCCCGGGTCCTTACACCATCTATGCCAAGGCGGCCAAGCGGACAATCGTTCCGTTGAAGACCCCGATCCTGCGTATAAGCTATACTTCAATAAGCGGTGCCATAACCCGCGATTCCATTCTGATGACCGCCCATGACGGTGACTCCATCTGGAAGGCCACCATTCCCGCACAGAATGTGGGTACAAAGGTTGCCTACACAGTGTATGCATACGATACAGTCGGCAATACTAACATGGTCTCTTCCGGTTATACCGTCGGAAGGTTGTGGGGGCTGGACAGCAACAGTGTGGCCATCATCTCCATCGACGATCCTTATGTGGGCGCTTTGTCCGGACAGCAGAACCCGGTGGTGGTCACTATTGAAAACCGCGGTTTGAGTACCCTGACCTCCGCCATCATCAACTGGAGCGTGAACGGGGTGGCGCAGACACCCTTCAAATGGACCGGCAGCCTGAACGAGGGCTACAGGGTACAGGCAAGGCTTGGCTATTACACCCCCACTGCCGGACAGTATGACTCCCTTGTGGCCACAATCAGCTACCCCAACGGTGTGGCCAACACCACCGAGGATACCATTGTGATGAAGTCGGTGTACGGTTGCGCAAGCATTCCTTCCGGCACCTTTACCATCAACAAGTTGGGTCTTGGCCTTCCCGGCCAGCAGGTGTACAAATCCATCAACGAGGTGCTGGACATCATCCGCACCTGCGGTACCAGCGGCAACGTTGTCATCTCCATTCCCAAAGGATCATACGATGAGGACATCGACCTGGAGAACTTCATGAATGTGATGGATCCGAATTCCACCCTCACCATCCAATCTTCGACCGGAAAGCCTGAGGATGTGTTCATCATGGGCACCTCCCCGGCCTCAACCAAAATCCGCATGAACAAATCTGCCAACATCATCATCCGCGACCTTACCCTGCAGGGTACCGGCACCGGTGTGGACATGGTGGATACCAATGCGAACATCGAAATCAGGAACTGCCGTATCCTGATGGATACGACGACCGGAAACAAGGCATACAGCTGCATTTCCATCACACAGGGCCGTCCGGACAGGGTGAAGATTTTGAACAATGTGCTGAAGGGAGCCTTCTATGGCATCCACACGGAGGCCCTGAGCCAAAACGAGCGGATGACCAACATCACGGTCTGTGACAACCACATTTCGGAGGCTGAATACGGAAACCTGCTTTACTATACCGATTTCGATTACATTAAAAATAATGTAATATATTCCCGTTCCAAAAATGCCACTGAGCTGTTCGGTATAGACATGACCTACTGCAACGCAGAGGAAATCAGCGGAAACCGTATCATCACGAAATCTCCGGTCACAACTGGTCAGGGCATCTATGCCAGTTATTTCAATATTGACAGCACCCGTAGCGGCCTGATTGCCAACAACGAGATCATTATGGAAGGCAAGGCGGACGGTATCTATACCGGTAATTCTGAGGTGAGGTATTTCCACAACACTGTCATCATGTACGGCGACAACACCACCAGTTCGCGCGCAGTCTATTGCCTCAGCGCCACGGCCGGCATGTCCATCCATTTCTACAACAACCTCTTTGTCAATTTAGGCGGAGGTTATCCCATGTACCTGACATCTGCCGCCCTTATCGGCAACGATGTCATTCTGGATTACAACAACTGCTATGGGAAACAGTATGTCGGATATCTGACTTCCGCCCATACTGACATCAACACCTGGATCACTGCCACACAGGATCAGCATGCGACCAATATCGCCCCGGCTTTCATGGACTATAGGAAGGATGCCCGTTGTATGCACTACATCGGCCTTACATGTCCTGTGGTTCCTGAGGTTCCTGCCGACATCCTGGGCAATGTGCGCAAAGGCTCCACCGCCATGGGTTGCTATACACCCGATCCGGTCCAGTTCGACGCCGCTTTGCTCTCCTTCGAGGATTGGAAGAGTTCCGTGACGGTCGGTCAGTCGACACCGGTCAAGGTTCGGCTGATGAACACCGGTGCCAAGAGCAACATCACCTCTGTGGAGGTGCACTGGACGGCCGGCGGCATTGCGCAGAGCACCGCCAAATGGTCCGGCAACCTGGCTCCGTACCAGGATACGGTCATCTCCATCGGCAGCTACCTTCCCAGTGATGGCATGAACACAGTGGTGGCATGGCTGGAAAACCAGAACGCTCTTTCCGCCGGTGACAGCGTGAAGGGCAACGACACCATCCGCAACAATTCCTTCGGCTGCAAGGCACCCATGGCCGGTACCTACCGGGTGGGCTTGAGCAAGAGCGCCAATTTCCAGGATATGAAACAGGCCCTTAATATGCTTGCTTCCTGCGGCGCAGCCGGTCCTGTGGTGTTCACGTTGGAAAGCGGAAAATACGAAGGCTTCACTTTCGGTGGCTATTATACCGGTGTGAACGCCAAGAACACTGTGACAGTCACCTCCCTTAGCGGCAAGGCTGAGGATGTTGTGATTGCCGGCAGCGGCGTGGTGGTCTCCATCGAGTCCCCCTATTTCAGGCTGGAGCGTGTGACGGTGGACGGCTACACAGGCAATGCCACCACGGGTGTGCAGATTACCAACACCATATCTGATGTTCAGGTGAACTACTGCGTCATCAAAATGGACCCGCAGGGTACCGCCACCTCCTACGGCATCCACTGCGTGAACGGTTACATGCGCGACAGCATCTGGCTGGTCGGCAACAACATCGACGGCGGCTACTACGGCATCCGTTTCTACAACGGCACCGGCACCGCCTACTCCGACCATGGTGTCTACAACCGCGTTGACAGCAACACGGTGACCAACCCTTATTATTACGGTATCTATGCCTATTACACCGACATCATCAGCTACTCTTTCAATAATATTTCCGCCCGTCCCTCGAACGGCTATTCCTATTTCTACGGCTTGTACAGTTACTATGGCAACCTGTCCAGAGTGGAAGGCAACCGGGTGGACGGTTATAGGGATTGGTTGAATTACAGCTATGCCATATATATCTATTATTCCAACTACACCTATTCGAACAATACAGCTGACACCACCCTCTTTATCAATAATGAAGCACGCGTATGGGCCAAGAAAACCGGCTACGGCATGTATGTGCCCTACGGCCGTGAGAAGCTCATCAACAACTCGGTATATGTCAGATTGGACGGCACCAGCGGCTACGGCATCTACGCCTATAACAGCAACAGCGGCTATCGCAGCGACCTCATTAACAACAATGCGGTGCTGATCGGGTATCCTGCAGGCTATGCCATCTATACCTACACCTCTCCGACCTATGCCCAGTTGAGCGGAAACAACTATGTTCATGAGAACGGCACCAATCTCGCCTACATCGGCGGTGCGCGTGCCAACCTTTCTGCGGTGAAGAACTATGATGCCACGGCCACCAATGTGATGCCGGAATTCATCAATATTGACCTCGGTCTCCTCATCCGCAAGTCCACCAACAGCGGCATCGACTGCCCGGTCCACGGACTTGCAGTGAATGACATCAACGGTGAAAAACGTTCGAACCCGACCATCCGTGGCTGCTACAACCCGACGGTTCTGACCTACAACGCCAGCCTGAAGGACTTCACCAGCCCGACCTCCGGCATGGCCATGGGCGGTACGGACATTCCTGTTTCCGTGACCCTGCTGAACCGTGGAGACTCCACCATCACCTCCGCCGACATCTACTGGGAGGTGAACGGCGTGGCCCAGACCGTTTACAAATGGAGCGGCAGCCTGACCAGCGACAAAACTGTGGCAGTGAAACTCGGTTCTTTCAAGGCGGTGAACGGCAGCAATGTCATCAAAGCCTATGTGCACCTGAACGACAGCAATGATGTGCTGCCCTTGGACGACACTATTTCCATGTCGGTCTTCGGCTGCTCCACCGGTGCTTTGAGCGGCACCTACAAAGTGGCCAATGGCAGCGGTGCCATCAACAAAGCCGATTTCAACTCGTTGGAGGATGCCATGACGGCTGTCTCCAAGTGCGGTATCTCCGGTCCCGTTGTACTGCTGCTCGAAAAGGGTATCTATAAGGAGGTCGTGGTGAGCGGTGCCTTCCCGGGCGGAAACGCCACCAACACTGTGACCATCACCTCTGCCAGCGGCAACAGGAACGATGTCATCATCAAGGAGTACAACATCCAGGATGCCGTTGTGCTGACCAATTCGGCCAACCTCATCTTCACGCATGTGACCATCGGCGACACCAGCACCACACAGAACGGCGTGGTGATTGCCGGCACCTTGGACAATGTGCATTTCTACGACTGCAACATCTATTCCGTGCTGGGTGCTACCAGCAACACCTACAATGCGGTCAAGCGTGATGCCGGCAGCACAATGCTTGTGAAGGATCTCAGCTTTGTGAAGTGCAACATCCGCGGCGGTTACTACAACTTCTACATGATCAACGCGGGAACCTCCAGCACAGCATACGGCACCATGACAATTGACAGCTGCAACCTGCTGGATGCATATTATTCCGGATATTTCGGAACATATCCCGTCTATAACATTCTGACTGCGCGTCACAATTACATCCACAACGCTTCCAACTCGAGCACCTATTACGGTTTCCGTTTCGGCAACATGACCTCTTATCAGAGCATCGACTCGCTGAAGGGCAACAAGGTGTGGTGTAACGGCAGCGGCACCAACTACGGCCTGTATGTGGGCCAGACGGTCAACTACAACGGTATCGGCCAGCAGCTGGCTCGCATCTGGAACAACGAGTTTGTGGTGGAGCGCGGCTCGACCAACTACGGCTTCTACTATGGCAACATGAGCTATATGGATTGGCGTCACAACACCTTCTATGTTGACGGCTCTGCAACGCACTATGGTATCTACAACACCAACACAGGTACCTACACCTTCCAGTTCTATGACAACCTGGTCTATGTGGCCGGCACGCAGGGTACGGCTGCCTGCCACGAGCACTCGGGCGGCACCGGTAACCTGACCGCTGCCTGGATGAGCATGGACTACAACGTCTACTACAACGAGGTGAACGGCATCATCGGCAACGGCATCACCGACATCAACACCTGGGGTGTCACGGTCGCCAAGGATTACAATGCAATTTATGAAAAGGTCTATTTCAGGAACGTCTCCGCTTATGATTTCCGCACCAACGGTGCGCGTGGCATCATCCCTGTCGACCCGACAGTGACGATAGACATGTTTGGCAAACCGCGTATCAGCTACACGAATGCCGGATGCTACAACGACTTCATTCCTTCCAACTACGATGCCAGCCTGTATGCCATCACCGCTCCCACGAACGGCGAGACATCCGGAGGCACGGCCACCTGCAAGGTCAAGATCCGCAACATGGGTAAATTGGCCTTGAGTTCGGTGGTTATCAACTGGGAGGTGAACGGTGTGCAGCAACAGCCCTACAAATGGGTTGCGGCCAGCGCACAGGATACGGTAACTTACGGCGGTGTAACTTCTGAGATTGCCATAGGCACCTTCAAGGTACCGACCGGCAAGTACCGCATCACCGCATGGACGGAGGATCCGAACGGTTTCACAGACCTGAACAATGCCAACGACACAGTGGAAGTGGAACTGATTTCCTGCGTGGCACCGTTGAAGGGCACTTATACCATCGGTGGCGGCAACGGTGACTATGATACGCCGGAAGAGGCTGTGACTGCCCTGTTATCCTGCGGTATCAGTAGTCCGGTGGTGTTCAGGATAGCTTCAGGTAACTATGACGCTTTCACCATCATGGGCACAATCCCCGGTTCCAGCGATACGAATACCGTCACCTTCACCTCTGCTGCCGGCAGTGTGGACGCGGTGGTGATCGGTGCGGGCGCGAGTACCGCCTTGAAACTGACCAACACCTCTAACCTGTTGTTCGAGAAAATCACCGTCGGTGCCATAGGCTCCGCCAATAATGTGGCGGTTGCCTTTGCCGGTTATATCGAAAATGTTTTCTTCCACCATTGCAACCTTTATGCGAGCACCACCACCTCCAACAGCGCTTCGCGTGTGGTGGAATATGCCAACAACAGCAGCAACACCAGCTATATGAAGGATGTGCGCTTTATCGGCAACGAGGTGCGTGGAGGCTACTACGGCTTCTACCTGTACTATGCGGGCGGTGCCTCGGCCAACTGCAAGACCTCGGCGGCAAAGCGGGCTTCGGTACGGATGGACAGCAACTACATCTACGACCAGTACTACTATCCGTTGTATTCCTACTACTACACCTACATCCCGAGCTTCTCGCACAACACTATCAAGTCACGTTCTGGAGCCAACTACAACTACGGTGCCTACTTCTACTACTACAATTTGATCGACAGCGTGGTGGGCAACAAGATCCATCTGAATGCCAACTACTCCTATAGCGGTCTCCGTCTGTACTACTACACCAACTACACCTCGACTTTCGGTTCGGACATCGTACCGGCGGTGGTGGCCAACAATGAGATTATATGTGTCGGACAGACGTATGCCTACGGCATGTACGCCTACTATGCGAATGCGGAGGTGGTCAACAACTCCGTCTACTGCAAGGCGCCCACCAACTATGCCTTCTATCTTGGCAACAGCAATTCCGCCTGTAACCTGAATGTGAGGAACAACATCTTCATGACAGAGAACGGTTCGAGTACGAACTATCTGGTCTACTGTTCAGATGCCGCCACTCTGACCACCTATCCGACTGTTTTTGACTACAACGACTACTACACGACCGGCAACAACAAGAACAACTTCTATGTGGGCAGTGCCCGTAACTTCGCCAACTGGCAGAGCACCTACAACATGGACGGCCATTCGGTGCAGGTGAAGCCGGACTTCATCAATCTGCCAGCCGACCTGAGCATCGGCGAGTTCAGCGACCAGCTGAAGTGCAACCGCCACCGCCAGGTTATGCGCGACATCAACAACGACGCCCGTACCAGCCTGACCATCATGGGCTGCTACAGCACGCCGCTGTTCGAGGGCTACGACCTGCAGGTTGAGGCCTATGTCGAGCCTGTTGTGGGCGGCATCCAGTGCTTCCCGAACAGCACGCCGGTGAAACTTGCCATCTACAACATGGGAACCTACGACGCCGACTTCGCCGCCAACCCCATGACACTCTACCTGAAGTGCGAGAGCGATTCGGTCAACTTTGTGAAGAATGTCACATTCAACAAAGGCGGCATCGGCATCATGAAGCGCGACACCTTCGAGGTTGAAGCCAACATGGACATCACCTATCCGGGTTTGTACAAACTGACCGCATGGTTGGTATGGGGCAAGGACCAGCAGCGCAGCGACGACACCCTGAAACTTGACTACTATGTCGACAAGACGGTCCTGCCTTACGACAACAACTTCACGGGACAGTTCGCCGGCGTGGCCACCAATCAGGCCTACGGCGACATCACCTGGGAGGTTGTGAACAGCAATCCTGTCCTGAACCCTGTGTTCGGAACCGGCAGCCTGCTGTTCCGCTCCTCTGAGGCAAGGGGCTCCATCAGCCAGGCGCTGTTCACCTCGGTGAGCCTGCAGGGCACCTACAACCCGCACCTCTACTTCTGGTATGCACATGACAACGCGAACCCGTACCTCCGCGACCAGATGGAGGTCCGCATCTCTCAGGACGGCGGCGCCACCTTCAAGACATTGCAGACCCTCTTCCGCTACGACGCCAAGTGCACGCAGCCTACCTGGAAGGAGTACAAGATGGATCTGTCGAAGTACAGCACCGGCAGCTGCATCATAATCGCCTTCACCGCCTATAGCTACGGCGGCGGTGACCAGACTGTGGACCGTGTGAAGATCATCGCGCAGCAGGATATGCAGGTAAGGGTTGAGGTTCCGTCCGACACCGACTTCGCGGCCTGCAACCTGACGGGACGCAGCCTGAAGGTCTATCTGGAGAACCTGACGAGCCAGGAGGTTCCCTTCAACCCTGGTGACTCCATCACGGTTGAGATGAGCGGTGCATCCAACTTCATCTTCAAGCAGGCTCTTACGGGTCGTCTTGAAAACCGCGAGTTGGATTCCTTAATCCTGAGTCCGATTGATTACGTTGGCGGCGGCCAGTTCGATGTGAAGGTCTATGTGAACGGCATCGACAGCAACGCGGCGAACGACACTGCGAAGTTCAGCCTGAACCTGAATCCCGACCTGGCGGTGACGGGATACGATGCCATCGGCTTCACGGAGCCGGGCGACACTGTCTATGTTGGCTTCACGATGAAGAACACGGGCAATCTGGAGATTGTCTCCCCGTTCGACGTGAAGGTGGTGGTCAACGGTGTTGACACGATCACCGAGCTTGTGACCGCCAGCCT
>DBYD01000061.1 GCA_002309855.1 Bacteroidales bacterium UBA1195 | reverse complement strand
GCATCAATGTCGTTTTTGCGCAATGCCTTCCAAAAACGGAGCGCGAAGCCCTGCGTCTCATTCTTTCTTACGCCTGTATATGCGGGAATCAGTCCTGAAACCAGTCCGGTACGCACCTCCTTGTTGGGGATGGCCAGCACAAACGAGTCGGTTTCCCTGTCATATTCCTTAATTGTGATGTATCCGCTCTGATATAGCAGCGGCAGCGCGTCGTCCATGTTCTCGGTGGGCTGGTCAAACGCAGCCGCGACTGTCTCAATACGGTCCATTGCGGTGATGTCGGTTTGGAAATGCTGCATCTGTCGGATTAGGAAGGTGGGTGTGCCGCTATCAAACCAGTAGTTGGAAATATCTTTATGGTTAAAGCACTTCAACAGGCTGAAAGGGTTATATATCTCCGGAGAGGATTTGGCAAAGCGGTAGCCGTCATACATCTGTTTCAGCTTCTCATGCATCTCGTCCGGCGTGCATCCCTGTTTTTGCGCAAGCATTGCGATGTCCGGCGCCATGTCTGTGGCCAGCTCCTGCTCCGTGATGCCGCAGATGGCTGCGTATCTGTCGTCCATGGAGATGTTGGTCAGGTTGTTGATGGTGGAGAAGATGGAAAGCTGCGAGAACTTGGTGATTCCTGTGATAAAGCAGAAGCGGATCATGGCCTCACTTGCTTTAAGCGGCTGGTAGAACTCCTGCATGACGCGGCGGTATTCCGGCAGACGCTCCTCCTCATGCAGCACCTCCAATAACGGTGCATCGTATTCGTCAATGATTACGGCAACCTGTGCTCCGGTCTGTTCATAGGCACGGCGGATCATCCCACGTAGTTTCTCACCCGGTGTGACCTCATTTTGAACTGTTCCGAATTTGTTCCCTTCGGAAATAAGCAGATTCAATGCACGTTCCAGCTCTTTTGCCGATTCCTTCCCCTTCACGGAACTCAAATCCAGATGTATTACCGGATACTGCTTCCATTCCTTTTCCAGTTCCATGATTTTCAGTCCATCGAACAATTCTTTCTCACCTTTGAAATAGGAGTCCAGGGTGGTTGTGAGCAGCGATTTGCCGAACCTGCGCGGGCGGCTGAGAAAAACGTACTTGTTTTTTGTCATCTGCCATACAAGATCGGTCTTGTCAATGTAAACGTAATTGCCTTTCCGTATCTCCGAAAAGGTTTGGATTCCAACAGGATATTTTCTTTCCAATGTCTGTTCCATGGGCGTGTGAATTTGAATTTGCAAAGATAGCCAAAATACGGATACGCCCCACTGCACGGGCGGAAAAAATGAATGGTGCATTTACCGTAGAGACGCAAATTGCGTCTCTACATGCCGAAAAACTCCCTTAAGCGCTCCGGCCAGGAGCTGTTGTGGATAATCCGCCCGGCGAAACGGTCGCGCAGGAAGCGCAGATGGTAGCTGCGGCGCACCGTCATCCTGTACAGCGGCTTGCCGTCCAAATCGGTATATATGACCTCGCGGTGAAGCGCCGCACTCTCAAGCGCGTGACGCAACGAACGTTCAAAAACAACCTCATCAGTATCAAAAGTGTAGAGATAGGTGGCCGTCTGCTCCTGGGTGACCCACTCCACCGCAGCCTTCCCGTCCCGAATGCCTGCGAACCAGAAACTCTCATCCTCCAGTGAATAGAGTCCTGTGACCATGCGGCAGCCCAGCGACTCCATCCGGCGGTAACCCTCGGCATCCGCGCCAAGCCGCGCTGAAAGGTCATCGGCAAGCTCCTTGTGCGCCTTACGCCAGCGTTGCGCCACCTTCTGCTGCAGCGTGACAATCTTCTCCGACACCGCATCGAAGGAGCGGCCTATCCGCCCCACGCGATAAATGTCGCCGGTGTCCAAGCGCAGCGAAATCCAAAAGTCCGCCGCCTCCGGAGTATCCGCAAAGCAGAGCGGGATACGCCGCGCCCTGTCGTCGTGCGGAAAAATGCAGAGGCAGTCCGGATACAACGCCACCTTGGCGATGCCGTGCGCCTCCATACCCTGCTCCGTATAGGCGTAATCGCCCTCACCGGCATACAGCGGCTCCGAAGCGACAAAGAGAGCCTCACGGCTCCTTTCGCCATACGCCTCCCACAGCTTCTCAAAAAAATCCTCCGTCTGGCGGCCCAAGCTGGAAATCTCCACCTTTCCACCGGCGGTCTCCAGCACAACACGGTAGTCTATCAGACGGATATCCGACAAATCGGAATAATCCACCTGCATGCCGCCACTCTTTGTCCGGACGGACAAGGCCTCACCGCCGATCATGCACTCCGCCTCGGCCTCCAGCCTGTCACAAGAGACCCTGCAACTGTATGCTCCGGAATCAGCCATGGCCTCAGAGTTTGGTGCCGCACTCGCTGCAGAAGCGCGTCCCGGGCTCCTGCTCCTTCCCGCATTGCGGGCAATGTATCTTACCTCCCACCGGCGTGCCGCATTCGCTGCAGAACTTGGTGTTCTGCTGCAGCATGGCACCGCACTTCGGGCATTTCAGCATGCCGAGCGGCTGCCCGCAGTTGTTGCAGAACTTGCCCTGTCCGGCAGGCTTGCCGCAATGGGGACACACTGTCGTGCGCTCCTCAAGCTTTCCGTGCCATACTGTGGCGGTCTGCGCCTCCTCGTCAATGTTGCGGCGCATCGCCTCGTTGCGGGCCTTGGCCACATAGCTGCTCTCACGGGGTGCGCAGGTGACGCAGAGGCCCTCCTCCTCGTTCCAGCAGTCGGAACAGACCCACTGGTTGCATGAGGGGCATTTCATGAAACTGGACTTAACCTCCGCCTGCGCCTCGTCGAACGATTTCTCCTGCTCCTTGCGCCATTGCGGGCTGCGGTCCTCCATCCGGTCGCGCAGCACATTGGCCCCCGACTCAATGGCGTTGCCTATACTGCCAAGACGCCCGCCCAGCAGGCCGCTGAGAATGCCGACACCGCGTCCGAAACCCTCCGTCCGCTTGCGGCTGTTATAGGTGGAAGACTCCTTGAAAGTGGATTTGAATCCGTTACCGCAGCAGTCGCAGTAAAACTCATACTGGAATCCCGCGTCGGTGGACAAATCGTTGTAATTTCTGGTAAAACTGTGCAACATGGCGAAATACAAATGTGGGCTCACGGTCAAAACTCCCCTGTTTTTCCGGACACCGCGACGAACCCACATGAACCGCAATGACAGGAAAAACAATTTGCAAAAATAATGTTTTTACCAATACAAAACATATTCCGGCGGATTTTTGTAAAAAATTTTTGTCTGCTGCCATCTTGTCAGTTCCTGCGCTTTGGTACGGCATTTGATATGGAGACCCTCGTGTTTAAAATCGAATAATTATGGCAAAAGAACAGAAAAAAGGCAGCATCAGCGTGCAGACCGAAAACATTTTTCCAGTAATCAAAAAGTTCCTGTACTCTGACAATGAGATATTCCTGCGCGAACTGGTCTCCAACGCGGTGGATGCCACATTAAAACTCCAGACATTGGCCTCCATGGGCAAGATCCAGGGGGAGATCGGCGACACCACCATTGAAATCCGTCTTGATGAGAAGAAAAAGACTCTTGTCATCTCCGACAAGGGCATCGGCATGACCGCCGACGAGGTGGAGCGCTACATCAACAACATAGCATTTTCCGGAGCCAGCGAGTTCTTGGACAAATACAAGGAAGCTGACGCGGCCAAGCTGATCGGCCATTTCGGCCTCGGATTCTATTCCGCCTTCATGGTGTCGGACCGCGTGGAGATACTCACAAAATCCTATCAGGATGCTCCCGCGGTGCACTGGGAGTGCGACGGCAACACCGAATTCACGCTTGAAGAGGGGAAAAAGGCGGAGCGCGGCACTGATGTCATCCTGCACATCTCGGATGAGGCCAAAGAGTTCCTGGATGAGATCCGGATCCTGAACCTGCTGAAGAAATACGGCAAGTTCCTGCCGGTACCGGTGCGTTTCGGAAACGAGAAAAAATGGGAGAAGCCCGAAGGCGAGGAGAAGGAAAAGGAGATTGAGGTCCCAAGGATCATCAACAACACCAAGCCGTTGTGGAAACAGAACCCCTCCGAGCTCAAAGATGAGGACTACGACAAATTCTACCGCGAACTATACCCATACAGCTTCGACCAGCCGCTGTTCCACATCCACATCAACATCGAATACCCGTTCCAGCTGACCGGCATCCTCTATTTCCCGAAGGCCAAGGAGCGCATCGAGGTGCAGAAGGACAAGATCCAGCTCTACTGCAACCAGGTCTTCATCACCGACAATGTGGAGGGCATCGTGCCAGAGTTCCTGATGCTGCTGCACGGCGTCATCGACTCCCCCGACATCCCGCTGAACGTGAGCCGCAGCTACCTGCAGAGCGACAGCAATGTCAAGAAGATTTCCGCCCATATTACCAAAAAGGTGGCTGACAAGCTTGAGGAGATGTTCAAGAATGACCGCGCCGACTTTGAGAAGAAATGGGACGACATCAGGACCTTCATGCAGTACGGCGTGCTCACCGACGAGAAATTCTTCGAGCGTGCCGAAAAGTTCATGCTGCTGAAAAACACCGAGGGCAACTATTTCACCATCGACGAATACGAAAAGAAGATCGAGACCCTGCAGAAGGACAAGAACGGCACGCTGGTGCACCTGTACGCCACAAACATGGAGGAACAGTACGCCCCATGCCAGGAGGCCAAGGCCAAGGGCTACGATGTGCTGCTGCTTGACGGCATTCTCGATGTGCACTTCATCAACTTCCTGGAGCAGAAAAAGGAGAAGATAAGCTTCGCCCGCATCGATGCCGATGTGATGGACAAGCTGATTCAGAAGGAGGAGGCGCTGCCCTCAAAATTCAGCGAGGAGGAGCAGAAAAAGCTGAAGGAGCTGTTTGAGAAACAGGTTCCCGCCGACAAGTTCACGGTGATTTTGGAGAACATGCAGGAGAATGACCTGCCGATATACATCACCAAGCCGGAGTTCATGCGCCGCTGGAACGACATGCAGAAAATAAGCGGACAGCCATCCTTCTACGGCATGGGCGAGGAAAAGTGCAACCTGACGGTCAACACAAACCACCCTGTCGTGGCCGCACTGCTTGCCGACAGCGACGAAGCGCACGCGAAGGAGGTATGCTCGCAGCTGATCGACTTGGCACTGCTCTCCCAGCAGATGCTCAAGGGCGAGGCGTTGTCGAAGTTCATCGAACGGAGCGTGGGGATGATCCGGTAGCTGACAAAAGGAAGCCCTTCGGGACATCCCGGATCAACTTAAAACCAACAGCCGAAAAATTACGCCGAAAAAAAAAGCGGAAGGTGTAGTTTTTTGGCTTTTTTTTACGTTATAATCAATGTGAGTACGAACGATCCATTTGATGTCCTGCTTCACCGTTATCGCGGATTGATCTTCAATCTCTGCAGGCGGTACCAACGGCGAGGTACAACCATTGAAGACCTTCTGCAAGAGGTATCAGTGGCATTGTGGCTTAACCGCGAAAAGCTGTACACGCTATCGAAGGGGCCACGACAGGTGTCACTGGTGTGGAAGATTGCACGCAACGCCATAATTGACGACCTGCGGCGCACACCGGTAAGCGAAAACCTGCCGGAAGAATATGACACCAAGGAGGAGGACCGAAGCAAAGTGCAGGAGCTGCACGAACGGATCGCCCTGCTGCCGGAACCTGACCGCACATTGGTAACGATGCAGCTTGAAGGCTACAGTTACGAAGAGATTGCCAAAGCGCTTGGGATGACGGTGAAAAACGTAAGTGTGAAACTGGTAAGAATAAAAGACAAAATAAGAAAGGAGTGGACATGATGACAGAACAGGAATTTGACACGCTGTGGCAACGTGCAGCAGCGGCACCGCATGCAACCCGCCTGTTGGAGGAATACCCCATATGGCACCGCAACCGCCAACGCAGGCTGGGGGCGGCCGCCTTATTTGTGGCAGTGGCCGCTGTGGCCCTGCCCCTGCTGACCCTTCCACAGCCTTCAGCAACTGACAAAAACCATACAGCCATCTACTGCAACCGGCCGGACATCACAGACCAGTACTGGGATGAGTTGGCCGACGCACTTTTAATGGAAGCCTGACAAAAAGCCATTGGAAATGAAAAAAGTTTTATACATATTGTTGCCGTTGGCCCTTCTGATGGGGTGTGCCCGCCAGGAAAGACAGCCCGAGTGCGCGCTCTATCAACATTACGCCGCACAACAGGAGCTGAAAGTGGCGCAGGTAAACGGCTTCAAGCTAAGCGACACGGTACGTGTGGATGTGGTGATGCTGCAAGCCGAGAGCGAACAGGCCTGGCAGCGGCTGACGGAGGAATTCGACATCCGTTGCGAAGAGGGTAAGGTTAGCTGGATCGGCAAGATTGACACCCCTGCCCTGCGCACACAATGGACAGGCAATCCCGTGATGCGCGTCATTGCCTCCTACAGCAGACGCACAATCGGTTTTTACCGCATCGAAACGGAGGCTCAATACGACGCCCTGATTGATTACCAATTGGAAAGAACAAAAAACACGCATTAGAGATGAAAAATACATTAAGACTTACCTTATTATTAACGGCATTGGCTGCCATCTTCATGGCGTGCGAGAAAAACAACACGACCATCGACAACGGAACAACCAATGGCAACGGAGACAATACCGCCATAGAACGTGTCATCATTTACACAGTGGGCGGCAACGAAAACCGCCGGACACTGGCCACCGAATCGGAATGGGATGCCATGCTGGACAGGCTATGCGACCAGGCTTACAACGGCAGCGAAGTCTCCTTCTGCAACATAAGCCAGCAGCGCTGTATCAAGGCAACTGGGGAAGAGGCTGTCAAAAACAACCAGACTCTCAGCACCACCAGCCGCGAGGAGATGAAGGAATGGATGAAAAAGATGGAAAAACAGGGACTGACGGTATGCGTTTCCTACGACAAAAAATCCGGCACATGGAACGGCAAGGCCTACGCCACCGCACCCTCCCAACACACCTTGGCCAGCATCCTCGGAACCTGGCACTTCAAGTGCCTGGTGATGTCACAACTGGATGCGGACGGAAACATCAAGCACAACGACCTGTATGAACCGGAAGCAGGTGGCGGCACCATGTACTACACCTTCTCCGCAGACGGGACATTGACACTGACGGTTCTTGGCATGGACAGCACCACTGCCACCGACAAAAGCAAATGGACGCTTTCGGACGACGGTGAGCTCAGCAGCGAACTGCTGCCGGGCGGAACAAGCTGGAACGTCAGCTGGATTACCCCCAGCACCATGATTCTCTCGCGCAACGAAAAAGGGACAGAAGAGGGTGAATATTTTTATCAGCTTCGTTTTGAATCTATTGCGGATACCAAATAAATATTTTCACATTTCCTTGTAGTTTTTGACCCATTTTTTACGTCTTTACATACGAATACGAATCAATAACAAATCACAAAACAATAACAAATCACAAATTATTATCAAAATGAACAAAAAAGTTTTATTCGCTGCCATCGCAGCCATGGTTCTCTCCTTCACCGCCTGCCAGAAAGATGAAATCACTCTCCCGGGCGACAACAACACCAATCCCTCGACGCCTTTGACACCCACGCGTGTAAAGACCACCGCCGACCTCCGCAACACCGACTGGACCTTCAGCATGACCTTCGCTGATTTTCTCAGCAAAATGCTTGGATTGGATTCGACCTGCCTGCAAGGCATCCAAAACGACACTCTCGTCTTCGGTCTGACCTTCGACAGTGCCTACGCGCACTTCTCCTTCCCCGACAACATCGAGGCCTACGGTGGCGAAGAGGGCACCCTGGAGCAGATTTACGGCGTTTCCTACACCTATTCCTACGACGGCTCCACCCATACCGGATACCTTGACGGTGTGGCCGAGGATAACAACGGGAACGATGTGCCGGCCAAGCTGAAATTCACCTACAACGACATCACGGATGCCATCACCTTCGTGCTGCCGATGTTCTACGCTGAGGACAACACTCCCGTCAACCTCACACTGGTGTTCAAACGCAACGAATAATAACCGCAGAGGGTAAAAAAAAAGTGGTCAGCAATGCTGACCACTTTTTTTTTATGCAAACCGTTTCAAATCCGCCTCCCCGTTTTCCATCACCAGGTAGCTGGCATGGTGTATCCAGTCCCCCGTGTTGATGTACCGGCTTTTTTCCGTCAGGGTATAGTCACACGGCAGGTGCCGGTGGCCGAAAACGAAATAATCGAAAGATTGCTGCCGCAGCACTTCGCGGCAGTATCTGATGATGGGTTCCTCCTCGCCCCGGAAAACCTTGTCCGCCTCCTCATGGGCGCGGCGGCTCTTGAAGGAGACCGCCCGAGCCAGGCTGAACGCCTGCCGGGGATGCAGCATGGCAAACAGCCGCTGGTTGAACGGCTGCGCATAAATCCACTTGATAATGTGGTAGCCGTAATCTTTGGGATCAAGCGCATCGCCATGCCCCATACGGACCTTTTTCCCGTTTATCTCAACATCCACAATCCCGCGAATCTGTGTCAGTCCAATCTCATCCTGAAGGTAGGAAAAACTCCACATGTCATGGTTGCCAAGAATGTAATATACCTGCACGCCTCTGTCAACAAGCGATGCCAGCCTTCCAAGAAAGCGCAGGCAGTGCTTAGGGACCACGTCCCTATATTCGAACCAGAAGTCGAAAACGTCGCCCAGCAGGAACAGATGTGTGGCATCGCCCGCAATACTGTCCAGAAAGGCGCACAGACGCGCCTCCCTCTCCCGTGAGGCATCCCAGTCGGGCAGGCCGAAATGACAGTCAGAGAGGAAAAAGACCTTGCCATTGACCGGTTCCATTGGATTGATTTTATCGCGCATTTTCTATAAATGTATTCAGGTCCGGCGAAGCTTGTGCACATTGGAGGCATCAAGCGACTGCTGGAGCAGTATGCGCTGGATGGTGTCTATCAGCAGCAGGTACATCTTCAAATCCCGCTCGCGGAACCACTGCAACGCCGCCTCATCCTGACGGCAGGCCGCCGCAAAAAGGGAAAGGAAATCATAATGGTACCTTTCCAGCCATTCGGTCGCCTCATCCTCATCATCGATGGAATCGCTCAAGGCGGCAAACTCCGGATAACCGTTTTTCAAAAGCCAGTCAAAAGCCTCCGTGTCGGAATTGACACTGGCCGCCAGCGCAGCCAGCTCCGGAAAGGCCTGCATGTACAGCTCCATGAAATTCTTCTTCTTCTGGAGGCACATGTTGAAGCCCATCAGAACCTTAACATCATAATCAGTCAGACAGTGCCTCACTCCGCGCCCTCCTGTTCCGAGGCCGCCTCACGTGCTGCGCGCTGCGCCTCCTCCAAAGCCTCCTGTCTTGCATACGCTCCGACAATGGCCGTCACCAGCCGGTGGCGGACAATGTCGCACGAATCCATGAAAATCATGCTGATTCCGGGTATATCCTTCAAAATCCGGGTGGCCTGCACCAATCCGGATTTCTGATGCCGGGGCAGGTCAACCTGCGTCGCATCCCCAGTGATGAAAAACTTGGCGTTCTCTCCCATCCTGGTCAGGAACATCTTAAGCTGTGTGGCGGTCGCATTCTGCGCCTCGTCCAATATCACGTATGCATGGTCAAGCGTCCTGCCGCGCATAAAGGCCAGCGGAGCTATCTCTATCGTCTTGTCCTCCATGTAGGAGAGCAACCTTTGAGGCGGCAGCATGTCCCTCAGCGCATCATAGAGCGGCTGCAGGTATGGGTCTAACTTGTCGCGCATGTCTCCGGGCAAAAAACCGAGGTTCTCCCCAGCCTCCACCGCAGGCCGAGTCAGTATTATCCTTTTTATCTCCTTATTTTTCAAAGCCTTGACAGCCAAAGCCACTGCAGTATAGGTTTTTCCGGTTCCCGCCGGACCGATGGCGAATATCAGATCGTTTGAAGCCGACTCGCGCAACATCCGCAACTGGTTTGGCGTGCGTGCGCGGATGGCCTTCCCGTCCCTTCCGTACAGGATAAGGTCGCCCTCCGTGGAGCCTTCCTCCTCTATGTCCTGCGCATCCTCCTCCCACAAACGGAGCAGGTCGTCGGTACGGAGCCGCCCGTACTTGTGCAGGAACTGCCGCATCCTTTCAAAAAAGGCGGAAAAGGCCTCCAACTGCCCCTCATCGCCCATGGCACGCAGCTCCGTCCCGCGCGCGACCAGCTTCAACTGCGGGAAAAGCCGCGAGAGGAACGAGACATTGTCGTTGTTCACCCCATACAGATCCGTCAGCTCCGACGGCTCAATAACTATCTTTATGTCAGTCATGGGCTGCTACTTTACGTTGGCTTTAAGCGATTGAGTGATCATCTGCTTGAGCTTCATGGTCTCCTGCTCAACCACATTCCGTTTTTCAGGCTTGAACAATGTGGCGTACTGCGGCTTCTCAAGCTTGTACTTCATCTTGTCGGGTGAACCGTAGACATTCAGCCCCAGACGTGCCGGCAGCGGGCTCTCCACCAGTGAGAGGTGGCAGTCGTAATTCTGGTTGATCACATAGTGTCCGGCAACAATGGCCTGGTACTTGTCCATCGACACCAGGAATGGATAGAGGTCCACATTCTTCTGGAAGACCGTCATCTCCACAGATATGCTGTCCACCTTGTTTTCGGTCTGCTTCTTGAACCTCAGATATTTGGCGATGGTTGAGAAGGTCTCGTTGTCCAGCACCACCAGATCCTGCCCGCTTATTGAAGCAGCTGCACGCAAGGTGGAATACTTGATGTCGTAATTGGCGTTCAGGTTGGTCTGTGCGGCAAAATGGAACTCCGCCCTGCCGGCGAAACTCTTCAGCATCGGGACAATTGTGTCGATGTCGGGAATCATCTCAATCAAATCAGCAATCTGGATATCCATCAGATGGAAGTCCACATAGGCGAACAGGTGGTTCATCCGCGGGGACTTGTAGATGGCGGTCAGCTGCATCCGTGCAGCATCGCAGGTGAAGCCCATCTCCTCCAGCACCAGCACGCCGTCCTTCACCGTCACCGTGCCGCCCAAATCCTCCACGATGGTCTCGCCGACCAGCAGTTTGGTGGCATTGGTGTTCAGCGTGACATCCATGCCAAGCGGCACCATGAAAGGCATCGCTTCCGACGGGTCAGGCTCTGGTTCAGGCTCCGCAAGGGAATCCGCACCGAGGTTCATGCCGCTGAAGAAATCCATCAGATAGTTTACATCTATATAATCCGACACCAAGTCCAGATCGGCCTTCAGCATCGCCTCATCATTCAGGAATTCGGACAGATGCAGCACCTTCCCCGACAGGTTCAGCTCAGTTTCACCCAATCCGAACCGCCCGGACTTCAAATCCAGTGTCGAAGGGGTAAGGGCGAATGAAACCTCCGGAATTGAGACCTCATCCTTAAACATATCCATGCCGACTGTCGCCTTGCTTAGCCTGAAGTTCAGATGTGGGCTCCACTGCTCCAGCAGGTTGCCCGGCGTGGAGTCATACACCGCGTTGCCTGTCACGGACATGCCCTGCGTCACAGTCTTCAGGAAGGAACCCATCCGTACAGCCATTGCGGTCTGCGAATAGTCGACCGTAAAGGCCGGACTGGAGGCATCCTTCTTTGAAGGGGTCATTGTGACGTGGCCCTTCGGATGGCTTATGCCGGCATCCAGCGTGTCCATCACGGCATGAAGCGATGACATGTCGAAATCACAGGCAAGCGAGAGCAGTTTGGTCGTATCCATGAAATCGGACAGACCCACCAGCAGGTCTGGATTGTCCAAACTGGCATTCATTCCGTTGGACATGGAGACTTTAAGACCGCCGCCTGTCACCTTAGCCTGCATCAGCTCATTGAATTTCTTATTAGTCTTCTGGTTGGGCGAAGGCAGCTGTATTCCGAGCGTCAGCGCGTCCGAACGGAGCCGCAGGCTGTCGAAGTCCGCATCAAGCGACTTGAACGCCAGCGTACCCTTCGCCTGCATCCGCTGCAGTGCCACCTGCTGCAAATCATCCAAGTTGAATTTCACCTTCAGGTTGGGCTGCATGGTGCCGCGCATAGTGAGCGGCAGCGAATCCGGCAAAAACGGCTCCACATCCGGCAGGTTCACCTTGCCGGTCAGCAGCAGGTCACAGCAGAGTTTGTCCAGCAAATCGGTGATTTTCCCCTGCAGCTGCACCTTGCTCTTCCCGGTCTCAGCCGCAAAATTGTGCACCTCCACATTGGAGCGGGACTGTCTGTTCAAATCAAGCAAAGCACGGGCATCCAGCACGATGTTTTTCACCGGATTTGGCAGAAATTCCTGATCCTCAAATTTTCCCTGTTTTAAAAGTAGGTTGGCGGTAACCTCAGGCATGAGCGAATCCGCGTAGATGCCCTTCACCGTACCGTCCAACGTCAGGAATCCGTCGACACGCATACCCTCCAAAACTCCGGGGGCGAACCGCTCCACCCAGGGAAGCAGTTCCGGCACCTCCACGGTCCGCAGCGCAAAATCCACGGCACAGTCGAAAGCGGAGAAGGCGGTGTCCTCCGCCTGCACGCTTCCGTCAAGGGTCAGCAGCAGGTTATCCAGACCAACCTCCGCCTTGTCCAGCTGGAGCCGGCGCTGCCCCATGTCATATTTGACAGGAATCTTTATATCCAGAGCAGCGCTGTCAGCATAACGGAGCGAATCCATCGCAAACGTCAGCGCAGGTACAGTCAGCTGCACCACACCATCCGCCGCATTCTCCTTCATCTCACCCTTGAGCCGCAGCCGCACATCGCCCAACGCGGCATCCATTCGCGAGGAATCAGCCAGATGGAACATTATCCGCCCGATGTCAGCCTTCAGCTGCCCGTCAAAGCTCTCCTCCGAAAGCTCGGCATCGGCACGTGTGTTGAAATCGTCCAGATGCAGATTCATGTGCGAAGCGTCATCCACGTATGTGACATTCAGATGCTCCAAATTCAGCTTTTTTGCGCTTATCCACTCGAACGGGAACTCGGAAGCGGTGGTGTCCAGAGTGTCGGAAGGTGCCAGCACATCAAAATTCTGGCGGCCCTCCGCATCGGTATAAAGCAGGGCATCACCGTTTTTCAGATGCAGGCTCTTCACCTCCAGCACATCCTCCTTCAGAAGCTTGCGTATGTTCACAGCCGCATCGAGCCGCTCCACGCGAAGCAGGGTGTCCGAGGGTGCGCCCTTCATCGGATTCAGCAGCAGCACATCGTCCACCCGAAGCGAAACCTTGGGGAATGTGGAGAAAAAGGTCAGTTCGACCGAACCGATTTTTGTCGGGCAGGTCACAAACGAGGCCGCCGCCTTGTTTACAATCGGGGTCAGCCGCTTGGGAGTCAGCACCACCCAAACCAGCACAGCGGCCGCCAACAGCACGAGCCCTATCAGCGACCCTACGGAAATCAGCGTGATTTTTACAGGTTTCTTCATGATGCCGTCAGTTTACCTTAATATATTTGTGTTCCGTGCCGACATTGTCATGGTAGGCCAGCTCCGATTCGGAGAGTTTTGTCAGAGTGTAGGCCTGAGGCACCACCTGGCCGCCCTCCATGGTGTGGTAGTGTATCAGCCTGTCCTCCGAAAGCGACCATGTGAAGGGGAGCGCCTCCTCCTCCTCAACATCCTCACCCGGATTCCATGTGGCGCCGGTATGCCCTTCGTCATACCGGTAGTATTCCGTGCCTTCAACCCACCTTCCCAACAGCAGGTTTTCGTCAAACACAGGGTCTTCCTTGCAGCATGTCAGCAGAACTGACAGCGAAAAACAGGCAAGCGCCCCTAAAATAACTCTCTTCATTATAATATTTGTTGTTAATTGTTCTCTTCGCTCCGTACAAAACGGTCATTTTCATAAAACTCCGTGCGGTATTCCCGGCCATCCACGTCAAAAAAGGACTCCGGCCCCTCCTTCACACTGCCGGCATAGGTCACGCGGCGGCGGACACGGTTCATGTCATCAAAATATTCCAACACTCCGTCCCCTTTAACAAAATGCCCCTTCCCGATGACAAAACCCTGTTCGTCATAATAGATCCACTCACCATCGAACTGGTCATCCAGGAAAGCGCCCTCAATCTTTTTTTGCTCACCGTCATGATAGCACAGATATTGTCCGTTTTTCACGCCCATCCTGTACAACAACCGTTCCGAAAGCCATCCCTGCTCGTCATACTGCAGGTATTCGCCGTCCAGAGTGTCGCGGCAATAGCTGCACCTGACCTCCGGTTTTCCGTTGCGGTAATAGCGCACGCAAGGCCCCTGGAGTCTTCCCTTCACATATTCCACCTCCATCCTGATGGAGCCGTTTTCGTAATACCAAACCGCCTTTCCGTCCATTTTTCCACCCCAAAATGAGACTTCAGACTCTATGCCTCCGCTCGGATAATAGGTTTTCTCCACATGGGAACATGACATAAACATCAATGATACAATGCCTAAAAAAAGCACTGAATTTTTTTTCACAAAAAGTCTGTTTCGCATTGCGATTTGTTATACTTTTGCAATTGCTGTCTCAGTAGCTCAGTTGGTAGAGCAATTGACTCTTAATCAATGGGTCCAGGGTTCGAGTCCCTGCTGGGACACTCCAACCGTTTGCAGTATGCTGCAAACGGTTTTTCATTTTTGTCCGTCCGCATCCTCATGGCTGATAAGGATCACAAGCCGGTCCCTGCACAATTCCGGCAAATGCTTCCTGAAATTGGCGCGCCCTCCGGCATCCATCCATGAGTTTGGTTCGTCAAGCACAAGAATGGGAGCCTTCTTGTATAAGGCACGTGCAAGGGCGATACGCTGCCACTGCCCCATACTCAGCTCCTCACCGCCTTCAAACAGTTTTCCCAACAATGTTTTTTCCCTTAATGGAAGCTGGGAGACCACATCCTCCGCACCGGAAGCGTTGAGCGCCTCCGAAAAACAGGTTTCATCACCATCCTTCCGCCTGCCCATTTTAACATTCTCCTCCGCCGTAAAGGCATAACCGACAAAATCCTGGAAAATCACGGCGATGTTGTCCCGCAATTCCTTCACGTCAAACTGACGGATATCCGTGCCGTCAATGGTGATGGAACCCTCCTTGGCATCATACAGCCTGCATAGCAGCTTCACCAGCGTGGTCTTCCCCATGCCGTTGGCACCGCTAATCCGGTTAATCCGGTGGGGTTCAAAGAAATAATCCGCACTGTCCAGCACATTGGTTTCAGCGCCCGGATAGCTGAAACTGACATTGTCAAACCGGATACCATCCCTGATTTCAGAGGGGAACGGCACCGGATGTGACGGAGACTGTATGCAATGCTCCAATTCCAGAAACTGGAACAGGTTGGAGAGGAAGAGATGGTTCTCATAAATGCCGGAAACCGCCTTGACAAGCGACTGCATGGCGGAACCGCCTTTCCTGAAGGCCTGAAAATACATCACAAAGCCGCCGACCGTCAGCAGACCGGCCAATGTGTTTCGGAACAACAGGTAAAGGATCAGCAGCAGAGCCACAACATCCCAACATGCCGTGAGAGCTGCAAGAATTGAGGTTTTCCGGGAGATGGCACGGCGCTGGCGGTAAAGCCGTTTCCGGATTTCCCAAAAACGCGCCTGGACAAATCCGGAAATACCATAGCTGCGCACCTCCTTGGCAAAATTGCGGTTGGTAAGCAACGCCGCATGGTAGTTGGCCTCGCGATTGTCCTTAATCCTGCTTTTCCGCCAGGCGTACAGGACTTTTACACGGCGCATGTGCACAAGTATCGCCGGCAGGCCGGCCAGAAGCATCACCGGAACCGTCCATAAAGAGAAGGCGCAAAGGATGCAGACCACCCCGACAAGCGTAATCAGTTCCGAAACCAGCGAGGTCATCTGGTCCAGCAGCACTAACGGCCGGTGGGAGGATTCCTGCTGGGCCATGTACATTGCGTCATAATAGGAGGGTGTGTCGTAATAGGACATGTCAACCTCCGCCGACTGCTTCTGGATCATCCGCTGGATGTTGTTGACGGTCTTTTCGCCCAACAGTCCTGAAATATAACCGTCAAATATGGAGCAGAGACGGTTTAAAAGATAAATCAGGCAGAAGGCCGCAACGCAAACCCAAACACCCGTGGACAACCCCTCATGAGGAAGACGTACCAGCTGCTCAACTGCATCCACCAGATACTTGACGGCATATAGCAATGCAAGGGGCAGCACACTGGTGCACAGCATCATCAGCACATGCAACAGGAGCAGTCTCCGGTCACTGCGAACGATGAGACCCAACACTTTCCGCAGATTGCGGAACAAACTTTTCAAACCTTCTTTTTGGGGCATGAAAAATTTTTTTTCAAATTAACGCGCAGCGTATTTATTTTTGTTGTACTTTTGCAGCCGATTTCAATGCCACATTCGTCTAGTGGTCTAGGATATCAGATTCTCATTCTGAGGACCGCGGGTTCGAATCCCGCATGTGGTACGGAGCCGGGAGTTTCCCCGGCTTTTTTTGTGCGATACAGACACCCGCAACCGTCACGACCATGCCGGCAAGTTTCTGCCATGTGATGGCCTCCTGACCTATCATTACTGCGAAAAAGAGTGTGAACAGGGGGATGATATTATTGAAGACGCTGGCTCTGGCCGCTCCGACCGCACGCACTCCGAAATTGAAAAGCACATAGGCAAGCACCGAGCAGCCTATGCCGAGGCATATCAGTGCGCCCCACATGCCGGCAGTAACCCGCAACTGCACCAGCGTTGAAAAATGTCCACAGAAAAAGAGGGGCAGAAAAAAAAGAAGTCCGAACAAATTTGTATACAATGTCAGGGTGTAAGGACGGTACTTATTCACCATCTTAACCAATATGACACTGTATATCACTGCGGTAACAACTGCACAAACTAGATAAAGGATACCTTGCAACGAAACCTCCGTCCCATCGCCTTTTCCAATTATCATCAGCATGACACCGCCCAACGAGAGCAGCAGTCCCACCCAGTTTAGCCAATGAAGCTTCTCGCGATAGGCCGCATAGAGTCCGAACGGTACAAAAATCGGGATTGTGGCGATAATTATTGAGGAGAGACCTCCCGGCACACGGCGCAACCCATTGTTTTCAAACAGGAAATACAAAAAAGGCTCAAGCAACGCCAACAGGAGGAAAAAAATGCAATCCTCCTTGCGGATTCTCTCCCATCGTCCCATTCCGCAAACAACCGGACATAAGAACAATGTGGCCAACACCAGCCTCAACGTGATCACCATCACCGGTGTAAGCCGGGGTTCCGTCAAAAACAGATAACGGGTGAAAACGAAAGAGGAACCCCACAGCAGTGATGTCAGCATCAGGCAGACATACACCGCCATGGAGCGTTTGTTTTTTAGCATGGACAACTACTTGTCAGTGTGGGATCGGTGATGATGCTTCTTTTTCCCCGGCAGATATGGACGAACCATCTTGTACAACGGATACCACCACTTGCCTTCCCTTGGATCCATCACTTTGGACTCATCATCCTCACCTTCCCCATAGCCGTAGCCATAACCGTAGCCATAACCATANNCCATAGCCGTAACCATAGCCGTAACCATAGCCGTAACCATAGCCAAGACCATAACCACGTCCATAATAACCATGCTGCTTCTTCAGCTTGACAGCATTCAAGACTACACCGATTTGCCTGAACATCATACGTTTGTAGATCTTCTCCAATTCGGAAAGGATCCGCTTGTCTGTCACACCTGAACGCAGAACAAAAATGGCCATGTCACACAACCGTTTGCATATTTGGGCATCCGCAACCTGTCCCATCGGCACAGAATCAAGGAAAACAAAATCGTACCTTTCCTTCAAGTAGCTCACCAGCTGATCCAGCCGCTGGCTGCTCAGCATCTCAGAGGGGTTGGGCGGTATCGAACCGGAAAACAGGAAATCCAGATTGTCCACATCCCTGGAGGGATTGATCAAGCGGTCAATATCCTCCACCTTCTGGGAAATGTAATGCGTGACACCCTGCTGGTTTTTCGGATAATGCAGCGTCCTGGCCAAAGTGCCTTTCCGGATATCCAAATCAACCAATATCACCTTTTTGCCGGCATAAGCATAACTGGCCGCCAGATTCAGGGAGAGGAAGGACTTGCCCGCAGATTCCATAAAGGAAGTCATCATAATCACTTTGCCCTTGGATGTGTTAAGATGCAGGAACTCAATATTCGAACGGATCAGACGCAATGCCTCTGAAACCGGATCACGGCTGCTCTCCGTAATCACAATCCGGCGTTCCTTCAATTCCTTGTTGAACGGCACCTCACCCAGGAAAGGAACCTCTGTCCTGTCTTCAATCTCTTTCCGATAATGGATGGAGGTGTCCAGCCACTGTATCAGGAAAATAACACCTACAGGTATCGCCAATCCTATCAGGAAACCCAACAAGTATATTTTTTTCTTGTTCGGACTGACCGGCAGATACGAACCCACTGGAGGTTCCACAATTCTGGCAAGATCCTCAATTGAAGGCTTGGTCATCAGCAGCTCTTCCCGCCTGCTGAGCAAATCCAGATAAAGGGACTCCTTGATCTTCTGAACCCGTTCCACCGACATATAATAACGTTGCTGCAAAGGTACAGACTGCAGCTGCCCGCTGACCAGGGAGCGGTCATTCTCCACCTTGCTGACCTGTTGGTTCAAGGACTGGATCTGACTGATCAGGATGGAAATGATGTTTTCCCGCATGGAGGCAATAGTCTGGTACAGATTCTGCACATACGGGTTATTGACCGTGCCTCCTGCCTCATACCGCTGCAAATCGAGAACATTCTGGTTATAGGCCTCAATGGCATTTTCCGTGGCCTGCGAAACGCCCGTGTTCAACGCAATAAGACTGTTGCCCTTCATGGAACGAATCTGCTCCAGCATATACCTTGACGCCACCAATTCGTTTTCCAACGCTGACTTTTCCTGACCATACGTCATGCGCTGACTTTGGTATTCGGAACCGAAGCTGCCAATGTCCAGCATGTTGTGGTTCACTTTGAAGGAATCCAGGGAATTCTCCACCGTCTCCAGTTCCTGGTCGATTGTCATGAGACGGTCATCGATGAACTGGGCTGACATCTCTATCACCTTCTGCTTGTCATTCCGCGCACCCTCATTATATATCGTCAGCAAAGTGGAGAGAATCTCTTCCGCACGGGTGGGAAGCACATCCTTCAATGAGATCCGGATCAAGGTGTTCTCATCCGATTCACGATACACACTAATGGCATTGCAATAATAATTGATGAGATTCTCCATGCTGAAATGGTGCGCATAGATTTCCTTACCATAATAAAGCGGGCCATAGGTGAGGGAGGGGGTGATCACCATCCGCCCGACCGGTGTGCGTAGCACCTTACCCATGGAGACACGGATGGGTTCCGCATTGAAAAATACAAGCTGCACCGTGTTTTCATCCAAAGGTATCACTGTGAAGGTGAAATCACTATATTCATTGGACTCCAACAATTCAACCCGGACTGGGGACTGTGAATAAAGCTGCATTTTCCGCTTCATTACCCCACTGATATAGTAATACTCTGTCCCCAACCCCAAACGGTTGATAACCTCCCTGATAATCGGACGGGACTTCAGAATGATCATCTCATTGTTCAAATCGGTGTTTACCATACCCATCCGGCTGGTATAACGGGAGGAGGCATATTGGAAATCCCGGCCGGACTGCGTGGAACCGCTGGAGTTCAAACGCAACACCACCAACGTGGAACGGGCATAAACCGGAACAGCCTTATGCACCTTGTACACCGCCACCGTCATGCAAACCAACACGGAAAGCACAAACCAATGGACATTCCGCAAAAAAATCACCAACGCATCCTTCAATCCAAAGGAATTATCCTGCTCCTCTTTGAATGAAAGTTCGTTTACATTCTGCAAATCAATCATTTCTATAAATTATTTTTTTAATTACTCAAATATAAGTCACGCAACACTTAAAACTTAGCCAACAGAAGCAGGGAGGTGGCGACGGACAACACGGAAGTGAAGGCGGAGGCCCAGGAGAGCCAGTATGCCACCTCCTGCCGGTAATACTGGCTTTTGATGGACTGCGTGACCACATAGTCGTTCTGCTGCAACTGAAAATAGGGGTCGTTCAACACCTTGGAGGAACGCAAATCCAACGAGCGACAGGTCATTTTCCCATCCACCTGCCGATATACCATCACCTTGTCACGACGGGTATAGGCTCCCAAATCACCGGAAAGCGCCAACGCATCAAACAAGGTGCAACGGTCACCGTTCACATAAATCACCTTCCCACCGTCTGCACCGAGAAAATTAACCTTGAAACTCAATTCCACATTGACAAGTGCATCCGTCAAGTATCCCCCCTCCTTCAACAGTCGGGTGATGGTGTCCTGCAATTCAACACGTGTCAGGCCTTCCACATGCAGCTTGCCCAACACCGGGAAATTGATATTCCCATTCACATCAACCAGATAGCCATACCAGCCACTGCCGTCCGTCCTCTGTTGAATTTGGCGCTGGTTGAACATTTTCACCAGCTCATCGTCAAAAGAGGAGACAAAAATACCCAAACGGTCCAACGGTGAAATCCGCGCCTCATAGTTGGTCTCCAGATTCACTGAAGATGAGTCTTTCATATCCTGCAGATACAGCATCTTTCGCGGTGTCATACAGGAAGTGCCGACAACCAGCATTACAATTAGACATTCCAAAACCTTTCTCATTTGCTTTTTTATTTAAATTGATGTTATAACGAAATTTCCATTTGATTATTATACATAGGGACAAACAAAGTTTCACAAAAATGACACCATTTTTTCCACAATGATTGCAGAGGCGTTTCCGTCCCCAAAAACAGGTTTAAGATTTAATTTTTTATTTTTCAATAAATTATATGCATTGATTATATTGTCGGTATCCGCATCGGCTATGATGCCGGCCCCCTGCTCCACAATCTCCTTCCACTCGGTTTCCGGCCGCATGATGACGCATGGCCGTGCGAAAAAGAAGGCCTCCTTCTGTACTCCGCCCGAATCGGTGAGCACCATACGCGCATTCTGCTCCAACGTGGTCATTTCCAGAAATGAAACGGGCGGAATAATCCTGACATTGGAGCGTCGCAACTGTGCATGGATTCCTTTTTCCAGATTGGTTTCCAATAATTTGGCGGTGCGCGGATGCAGCGGAAGCACCACAGTGCAATCCTCCGAAATCTTCAGCAATGCCTTGAAGATGGCCGTCAGACGGTGCGGATTGTCCGTATTGTTGTCGCGATGGATGGTGGCAAGCACAAAGCATTCCGGCTCCAACGAACTGTCGTTCAAAACCGTGGTTCTTTCAGCCGCAATCCGAGCGTAATAAAGGCTGTTGTCATACATTATATCCCCACTGTTAATAATCTGACGCCCTCTGCCATTAGCAAAAACCGCCTTGGAATCCATGAACCCCTCCTGGCGGAGATTCTCCATGGCAGTTTCCGTTGGGACGAACAGCAGGCTTGAAAGATGGTCGCACACAATGCGGTTCTGCTCCTCCGGCATGGTCATGTTGAAGGAACGCAAGCCAGCCTCAATGTGCACCACAGGCACATGCAGCTTGCAGGCGGCCACTGCTCCCGCCAAGGTGGAATTGGTGTCACCATACACCACCAACGCGTCAAAATGTTCTGTCTGCAGCACCTTCTCAATGCCAGCCATCATTTTGGCGGTCTGCTCGCCGTGGCTCCCCGAACCCACATGCAGGTTGTAGTCCGGCTGGGGAATGCCAAGCTCGTCGAAAAAAACCTGCGACATGTTGCTGTCGTAGTGCTGGCCGGTATGCAGTATATTTTCCATAATGCGGCCGGCGAAGCCGTTGCGGATGGCACGCGACAATGCCGCCGCCTTGATAATCTGCGGACGGGCACCTATGATGGTAAGTATTTTAAGCATACGAAAACTTGATTATACTATAAATGAAAACCTGTTTCAGATGATAAAAACCATATTTTTCCATAAAATGGAAATCATAAAGTGGAAATCACCTGCCAATGGCCGTTCTTCCGGGCGCCGACACGAACCAACAACCCGTCCTCCGTCAGTTTTTTCAGGTAAATTCGGACTGATTTTTCGGATATGCCCAAAATATCTGACATCTGATTAATTGTCAGTTCCCCATTCTCTTTTAGCAGATTTAACAATTTATCCGGTAATTTATTTGGTAATTTATCCGGTAATTTATCCGGTAAAGTGGATTCCACGACTTCTGTTTCCCTCCAGAGCACAACCGTAAAATCATCGTCCTGCCTGAACTCTGGTTTGCGCAAGCCCATAGCCACACAACGTTCAATCAGATCATTAGTGCCTGTCCCGACTTGTTCGATATAACCTGCAAGATAGACAGGATTAGCCAACAGAGGATTCACAGGCAATGAAGTGTGTTCTCCATTCAATTTCTTTATTGTCATCCCCTTGGGCAGACGGCCAGGGTTCCAAACCTCCAACCTGTCCTTGAACAGCATCACCTGTACGGAACCAGTACTCAAATAATCCCTGTGAACCACAGCATTCACAATAGCTTCCGTTACCGACTGCACCGGCAATTCATACCTGACCTACACCTGCGCAGATTCGGTCCTTTCACCGACATGGGCATTGATATGCGACATGACAAACGCCACAGCCTGATCCGCCACCTCAAACACGCTTCCCCCATAAATTTGCTGAGTGGCCAAGGGCTTTTGCATCTTTGTACCATAAAACTGTACACATTTCACCGTGGAAGAAACAAACCACTTTTGAGGATCCTTGGCAAAGAGCAGCAAAGCCGCATTTGAGACTTTATCATCTTCTGAAATCAAATGCAGACTGCTTAAAATCTGATGGATATTTTCTTCATTAAAAACAATCGGATATTTCCGCACTTCCCGTGCCATGCCAACCCACCAGCGGATTTTATTCTTGTCCAAATCATCCAATGTCGCCTCCTGATGCAAGGCCGCATCGAAAGGCCCGTAATGAAGATAACCCTTATGAATAAGATACTGTACCAACGCAGCATAAACAGCACTTTTCAACTCCTCTGCCGAAGCAAACATTTTCCGAACGACATCGCGTTCCGCCTTCTCAATCAGAACAGCCTCCTTTGGCTCTCTTTGGACAACCGATTTTATCAGAACAACTCGATACTTATGGCTTTGCGTGGCTTTTTCATACTCACGCTCGGTTGGGGAAACACCCTACGCATCCTCCTTGCCATAAGTTTCACCGAACAGGCCCAAATAAACCTCCGTATCAGCAACTTCATTCAGATAAGCCTGCTGTACTGAGATATCCTTGGCCGGCAGTTCCTCAAACAGGAACGGTTCAAAGAACCGACCCAATACGGCGTCCTGGCGTATGTATGCCGTCAATTCCCGCCGTTCCTTCTCGAACTCCTGCTGTACACTGCTGATGAAGAGCTTAATCATTTTCGACCAACCAATGTTATTTTGGCTATGAGCGTCTTTTTGACAATGTTCTTTATTTTCTGCGAAACTAATTCTTTACCCCATGGGAGCAAGCGGTCGTTCCAACGCTGCGGATGTGTCGTCATCATCAGCTGGTGTGGAAATATACCATCATCTATGGCACGCACCACGTCATCAGTAGAATGATAAACCAGTCCCTTTTCTATCCACCTGTCCTGATACATCGGTATCCTGTCCCGGACACTCACTTTGAATCCATCCCAACGCCGGCCGGTATCGGTAAGATAGAACAGCTTTGAAAAATCAGTGTCGAAATATGGTTCCCCGATGATTCCATAATCACGATAACTGTATGTTTTCCACAAATACCTGCCATCGTACGGACTGCGCGGCGAGCCATGCATACAGACGGTTTTCACGGGATAGAACTGCCGGAAATAATCCAGCTGTTGCCTGAAATGGCCGATGGCCTTTTCCATGTCGCCCCCGCAAATTGTCATGTCTTCATAATGATAGCCGATTTCGTGTCCCAAAGCGGCAATGTCCCTGATGATTTCAGGCCGGTTGCTCTGCGGCATCACACGGAAATAATAGGAGGCATGTATCCCAAACGAAGCCTCTATTTTCGCCGTTGCAAGGGAATTCTCCGCCTTCAGGTCCACATCGTGGCGCAGAATGACAAAACGGTCGGAATTTACTTTCCCATCACAATATTCTTCAAATGTGACGAACTGATAGCCTGCCCTTTCAAAACACAGAAGCAACCATTTATATTTTTTTAATGTGAAATCCATAATCTATTGCAAAATGTCACTCATCTCCTCACCAATCCTTGCCCTCCACCGCTCCGGCACCTGCGCCTCAGCAGAGAACTGGTCCCATTGGGAAACGGCCTGACAAACCTCCATGATGATACTATCAGCCTTTGTAATATCATTCTCTTCGGAAAAACGGCGCAAGTCATCCAACGTGATACCACCGGTTTTGGAACAAATGGAAAGAGAATGCCTGTTAAGGTACTTGGGGCCGTCCAAATCAACAGAGAAGAGCATGTCGTATGCGGGTGCCAGGCTCCATTTGCCATGCTTGTCCATCAGGAAAGAGAAATTCTTGCTGTGGTCGTCCACATTACATCCCAGCACATTGAAAACCATCCTTCTGAACAGCTCCCTTTGCTGAGTTTGGGGAAGCCGCAATCGACGGCACACCGCAAACAGCTCCTCATACGAAACGGCATAAGGATCCATGGCTGCCAATGTTAGAACATGAAGTTTCACGCCATCGCGACGATCAAAACGCTCAGTAAGAAAATGTCGTTTGTTTCCGATTGACATCATACGGCTGGGCATCATCGCAATACCGGCGGCACAAGCCATTTTGTAGTATGCATACTCCACCTCAGAAAATGGAAAATCCTTATCATCATTGAATTTCAAAATGTAATGCACATAATCCGCCGGCAGTTCGGCCTGTCCCGACCTTATATCCCCCTCGCTGTTGATGGCAACAACAGCTTTTGCACGCTTACCGCCCGCAGAAGTACCCACACGATAAATGTCTTCCAACAGGACATCCACGCCCCCTTTCAGCCACACTTCCTGCCGTTCCTCTTGAATGGCAAGCGCAAGCAAATATAACTCGGACATTTGCAATGGAAGGACTTCGCCGGTCTGCAGCTGCGCCGGTTCGTATTCCAAAGCCCCCATGCCACGCTTTCCGATGAAAGAAAGCCTGTCAAGCGGTGTCAAATCACGATGGGAGATGCCGTTTCGCCTGGCCCATGCGTCAAAAACCCGATTTCCCCAACGGTCAGGCAGCGAATCAGCCACAAAAGGCGGAAGACCGGAATAAAGTTTATCCTTATTCCCATAGCGGGGAGCCAATGCTGAAGGCGAATGCACCGACCAACCCAATGGCGCAACATCCCATGAGGATGACAAGAAACCCTCATCATACACAAAAATGGAACATCGTTGCCGGGCATCCCATGAAAGATAACCAACCACCTTGCCCCAAAGCCATATCACCACTGGATTATTTTCCATGCCTTATACGCTTTGGCGTTGATTTTTTGAAAAAAACATCCTTGGGGTTTTGCGGCAGTTCGGGCAAAACCGATTCAATCTGTTCAAGCTGGCCAACCGATCTCATCAGCGCAAGCAGCACCTGCAGCGACACATTGGATGACCTGCCATTCTCAAAGCCACGGATTGTCGGTATGCTGACACCAGTCTGTCCGGCAACCTCACGCTGTGTCAGACGACATTGGATACGATAAACCTTGAACCGTCTCCCCAACATTCTAATCAACTCCGTGTTTGAAATGGCATAAATATCTTTCATGATTCAATAAAGCCAAATATACTATCGGTTATGTCAAAAAAAGCACATTAAAGGAAAATATATTTGCTGTTATGGATAAGGGGGTATAATGTGTCAGACATTTTCAAGAATTTCAACAATCCTTTTGTTTGAATCACCTGTCGACACAAAATATCTATCCTTTTTTTCCAACCATTCCTCCTTTTTTGACTTTGACGAAAAATCCTTCAAAACGTTCAACACCTCATAAAAAGTCACGATATTTTTTAATAAGCCATATTGGTTCTCCAACACCTTGAAATTGGTCATGTCGTTCTCCCCTACGAAGGAATTGGACCGGATGGCAGGGGTTCCCAACAACGCTGCCTCCGTTGCCATGGTCTGGGAATCGCCAAGATAGAGGTCTGCATAAGCCAGCACATGATGAATCATCGAAGCAGGGACAGGAAGCTGGCAATGCTTGAGTTCGTCCGGAAGCGGCTTTTCAGAAGAAATATAAACCTTCATATATTTTTCGACTTCATGGACCATCTGCAATTTCTGCTCATGGGTGAACCCATTGTTCCCGACATCATGGTTGGCGAACCAGCCCACAAATCGAAAAACGGCATAAGGTTTTTCTATGCCATATTGCTCCAAAATCTTCGCATCAGGCTTGAACACAGTTGGAGCCAAATAGCAATCTTCAAAAAAACCATTTATTCTGACATGCTTTTTGCCATAATCCAAACCGAAAGAATTTGGTGTCACCACCTTCGTTGCCAAGGGAACAACATATTTGTTCGTCACCTTGACAACTTCCGAGTCAGGGAAAATAACTGATTTGCAACCGCATTTTTTTGCAGTGTAACATCCGTAGAATGATGCCTTTGACACAATGACATCCGGTTTGAACCGCGCTACAATATGCTTGTAATTCCTGATGATTGAAAATGTGCCCAGTATTTTCTCGGACATCTTCTTTCCATGCTTACCAAATATTTCATACAACACATTCTCCTCTTTCAGCACATTCAGCAACACATCCTTGTCACGGGCCAAAACGAGGCATTCATGCCCTCGCTCTTTCAAAATACGCATTACATATTTGAACTGATAGTAATGCTTTGGGTGGTTTAATTCAAAAATATATCGCATCTCGGTCTAATCTTTCTTTTCAAATGTTTTTATCACTTTCGCAGGCGCACCGACAGCCACGCAGTAAGGAGGTATGTCACGTGTGACGACCGAGCCCGCACCGATAATTGCGCCCTCTCCTATCGTCACACCTGGCATGATGATGCAACCGATACCCAGATGTGCACCGTCTTTTACAATCACCTTTCCTTCTTTAAAAGGACAATGCATGGCATACATTCCAGGCTTGTATTCCGAAAGGTCTCTCTGATGGCATAATATCATCACGCCTGAGGTGACCGCCACTCCTTTACCTATCTCTATTAATTCGGGATTTCTGTCATCCAAAATGACACCGCGTGCAACATGGGATTGTTTTCCTATTTTCACGCCCCTCATGCGATGCAACGCAACTGTCACCTGATAAGGAAATGAAAACATTGTCAATATCGAAAGGGAATGTGTCCAAACCCCTTTCAAAATTGAGCCTATACTACGATGTTGAACTATTGACATAATTTGTGATAATTATTGATGCCTTTGACGATGGACCAAGGCGTTCTTTTGTTGTTTGACATAATATACATTCTCATTCCAAAAATGACAAGACCTCAAACTCTTGATACAACATATCGGAATTTTTCCGAGGTTGGAACTTCTATCCTATCAACCACTTTCACAACCACATTAACACCTTCTCCACAATGGTATCCAACAATTCTTTTCAGTTTTTCAATCCTTTCCTTTGACAAAGTGGACTTTTCTTCTAATAAAACCTCCACCACGTCACTTTCCACTTGAACTATTTGAAATCTTTTCACTTCATCCGTTAATTCTTCTATCGGAAATGATAATCCATTTACTATTCTTCCATTTGAAAAACGAAAAACATCAGAGGTTCTACCTATAATCTTATTAATTGTTTTTGAAGTACATTCACATGAACAAGCCCCTATACCTTTCAAAGCATAATCACCAGGAGCATACCGAATAAAAGGCATCGCATAATCATATAAGGATGTTAGAACCACTTCTCCTTCTTCTCCTGGCATTACCTCATAGCCTTTATTATTCACTATTTGCATGATACTAACCTGCTCAAAGACATGCATTTTATCATGTGTTTTACAATCAACGGCCTGTCCCATTCCGTCTCCACAACCGTATGTATCCCAGGTATCACACCCAAAAGCAACCTTTATGATAGCACGTTGATGAGGATATAGCATCTCAGCGGTAGTAAACACAGCCTTAAGAGGAACAAAACGGTTGGAGTAAACAATATATTCGGCAAATGAAGATACCGCTGAAGGATACCCCCGAAGAAACTGTATTTTATTCTTAATTAAACCATCAATATATTCATCCATAACCTGAGGTGACAAATGACTTATCGGCATAGTATAATAATTGTTAACCCATCGCCATACCTTATGCTTCATCCCTGATGACTTTCCAGGTATGAGAGATCCGCCTGCCATCACCGCCAATTTATCGACTCCAAAATGAAATCCTGCTTGCTCAAAGGTATACATTTTTAAAGCCCAGTTCAAAGCCCATGATTTTCTGTCGTTATAATAAAACATCGGTCTACCTGTCGTACCCCCTGTATGATGTTTCATGGGATGGAAAGTGTTTGCATTGTCAGCCATGAATGATTGAGGGTTATTAAGGATATCCTTTTTCCGAGTGACAGGGATGTTTTGCAAGTCGTTCTCACTTTTGATTGAATGTGGATTTATCCCATTATTGTCAAATAAATCATGATAATATGGTACATGCTTATATGCATGTATCACCACGTCAGAAATCAGTTTATTATGGTACACCTCCCATTGTTCCTTATCCCATCTCACACTATCAGTTACAAAACGTTTTAATTCCTCCATATTATAGCCAAATCTTAAACCTAATACTTTGGATAAAATATCACTTTTTTTCATCATGAAAATAACAACTTACACTAAAAAATTATGATAATTAATATATTGGGCAAAATTGTACCATTGTTCATTCATATAATGCCTTGATTTGTTTTCCTACGACCTCCAATGAATACTTTTTCACATCTTTCTTCGCATTCCTTATCATTTTCAGGCATTCTTCATGGTGTGAAAGTGCCCATAGCATCTTTTCCGACATTTCCTCATCATTGTCAGATTCGAAGAGCAAACCCGTTTTTCCATTCTCTACCATATAAGGCACTCCACCAACATTGCTGGAAACAACCAACAGCCCGGCCGAAAACGCTTCCAACAACGATACAGGCATGTTGTCTTCCAGAGGAGATGAAAGCATTATATCATTCTTTTTCAAGTATTCTCCAATGATTTCGTTTGGTACCTGTCCCAAGAACTTAACATTATGAATGTTTCTTTCCTTTACAAAACTCTCCAATTCGTTTCGCTTGTCCCCCTCACCCAAAACAGTCAGAGTGGATTCAGGAATTATCTTTTGCACCCGTTCAAATGCCCTTAAGATGCAGGGGATGTTATACAAGTCTCTCAAATGCCGGACACTGATGAAATGAGGCTGTAGCTCAAATCTCTCCTTGTAAACATCGTTTTTCAAATCAACGATATTTGGAATAACCACAGCAGACATCTTGTAATTTTTAAACACATTTTTTAAGAAGCCTGACAATACGACTCTTTCATCCGCTTTCAACAGCCAAAACCTGATCCAACAGGGATGCCTTGAAAAAAATGTTTCCGCACCACCTCCATGATAGGTTATGATTACTTTCCTCCCCCATATTTTACCTGCAACAACACCATATACAATTGGCAAGAAACCATAGCCGGAACAACCATGTATGTGCACTACATCATACTTCCTTACCTTGAAAAGCAAGGAAAAAAAAAGGAACATACGTTGAAAAACAGCACCATTAGTTGAAAAAATGTCACAATAATATTCCTTCCCATCCAGTAGATAACGCATCAGATACTCCACCTGACCACTGATACCACCCCTTCCAGGTTTGTAATTGGTGACAAAAACTATTTTTTTTATTCTTTTTGTTTGCATATAACATACCTATAGGTTCAGAAATCCCATCCCCGGCTTCCGATTTTGAAATAGGCCCATCCCACCTCCATCAACACCACAATCACAGACCAATAATTCACAAACTTGTAGTTTTTTGCATTCAATTCTGATATACCATACGCCCATAGGATGATCAGACAAGGCAATCCTGGCAAAAGGAACCGTTCCGAATTGGCAAAACCGCTCATGGAAACCACGCCAAAATATCCTACTAAAAAAGATCCTATAAAAGAAAATTCACGCCAATTCTTTTTGACAAATAGCACTGTGAACAAAAATATCAAAACAAAAACGCCCATGTAATTGCGCACATAATTGCCCGCATGCAGCACAAGCTGGTTATTTTGTTCCGTATCCACCATGGTGGAAAAGGGGATGACAAACATCATAGGTGCCATCACGGTACCGGTGGCATATTTTGCCCATTGGTTTCCACGTTTTGTCTGCACCTCTCTTCTTATGGTTTGGTTCTCACCCCGATCTTCCCAATACCCCTCTATTTCCGTTCGGATGGTTCCGCCTGCCAGCACTGCAATAGCCAAAACGACCCATACCGTCATCACTAATTTTCTTGCCAGCCTGATGGTGCGGTTTGGGCTGAACAAAAGGGCAGTGGCCACAGAAAAAAAGGCAAGCACCCCCAAAACCGTTCGGAAGAAAAACAGACTTCCCGCCAGCAACAACGGCAAAATCACTTTCCCCCACGTAATCATTCGTTCCCGCAAAACATAATCCGTACGTTCCAAAAAAGCAACTATCAGGAACAGCATTTCTGTTTCCTTTAAATGCAATCCGCAATATATGATTAAATTCGGCATCAGCATGGCAAAGATGCCCGCCATGCGCCCCACCTGTTCGTTCACACTGCGGGCAGCCAACTTGTACAACAATATGCAGGTTATCGATCCGTATATCGCCTTCAACAATCTTGCAACAATAATATTCGGTCCTATCATCCTGTATAACAAAATCAGATAAAAGGGATAACCCATATCAGAAACACCTTTGCCCTCGCCCAAATAGTAATTCCATACTAACGACCATGGTTCTCCGGCAAGCCATTCCGCCTCATAATGATAGCCATACGAATCCCCCCCATCGAATTCAAAAGGATTACCTTTTTGACTTATATAAAAGAAATAGGAAAAAACCACCCACACTACCCGCAACAGCAACGCAACGATAAACAGATTCCGCGCGAAATCCTTTGCGGAAAGCCTTTGCCACGTGAAAGACAGTTGATTGGACATCAGGAAAAAAACAAGGATTTCCAGAAAACCCATTACAATCCAAGTCGTACCGATTGCATATTTGAGGAATATGATGCTGACTAATATCAGACTGATCACATACAAAAAAATCCCTTTTTTGGAGACAGGTGCAGGAAAATAAGAAATCATTTATCCGAATATTTTTCTTTTCAGTTTAATCAAAAATGTCTTATTTTTAGGACCCAATATTTTGGCCCATACATCCTTTTTATTCGTATCACTCCATGTGCCCATGAAATGATGGTCACAATATGTATTTTTTGTCAAAAAAAACTCGCCGGTTGTCTGACGAGGACAAAAATAATCCACTGGGAAAACATGCAGATCCTTATAAATATGGTATTTCCCATCTTGAATAAAACCGTTGGATTTCATTATAGCGGAAATACGAATGGTATTGGTGGTTAAATCCAACATTCCATTCTCTTTTACAAAATGGATCCCATTATATGAATCCAATTGTTCTTTCACCCACACACCCCCCGCTTCACTTGCCATGATTCCTGTGACCGGAGGTTGTTTTTTGCTTCCCTCATATCCCGTAAAGGCAGTCAATGAAAGCAGATTATCTAAAGGTTTTATTATTTCAACATCCGTATCCATATAAACACCGCCTTCAGTATACAAAGCAAAAAGTCGGACATAATCAGTAACAAATGCATACTTTCCAGCCTCATAAGCTTCTTTCACATATGGTATCGAATTAACATCAAATGTATCCTCATTCCAAAGGCGATATTCATAATCAGGCATAAACCTATGCCAGGACGCAATACACTTTACCGCCATTTCTGGCATCTGTCCTCTTCCAAACCAACAGTAATGAATTCTTTTCGGAATCATTTCAAATTTAAAAAATATTCTATGATTCGTTTGCATGCTTTTCCATCCCCATAGGGATTGGAAGCTTCACTCATCTTTTTATATAAACTAACGTCATTCAACAATTTGGATACTCCACGCTCAATTTTCTCACAATCGGCACCCACCAATGATACCGTTCCAGCTTCTACCGCCTCAGGACGTTCCGTCGTGTCGCGCATCACCAAAACAGGCTTGCCAAGGCCAGGAGCTTCCTCCTGAATCCCTCCGCTATCCGTTAGAATCAGATAGGATTGTTCCATCAAATACACAAACGGGAGATATTGCAAAGGATCCATCAAAAACACATTATCTTCGTCACCACCCAGAATCTCCATGACAGGTTTCCTGACATTAGGATTAAGATGCACAGGGTATACAAAATCGACTTCCGGATACTTCAACGACAACAATTGAATCGCATGACAGATGTTCAAAAAACCTTCACCAAAATTCTCACGACGGTGGCCTGTGATCAACACCAAGCGTTTCCCTTGAGCCAATCTGTTCGTGTCATAGCCAAAATCAAAAATGTTTTCGTGCAGTGAAAGTCTAAGCCCTTGTTCAGAATGGATCTTATTGACCACCCAATGCAACGCATCAATCACCGTATTACCTGTAATGATGATATGCTCTGTATTCACATTTTCTTTCAACAAATTTTGTTTTGACAGTAATGTAGGAGCAAAATGATAGGTGGCAATCCTCCCGGTAATCAAACGGTTCATCTCTTCCGGCCATGGGCTATAAATATCCCCCGTGCGGAGACCGGCTTCTATATGGCCAACGGGAATCTGTTGATAGAAGGCCGCCAAAGCTGCTGCCATGGAAGTCGTCGTATCACCATGCACCAAGACCACATCCGGAATTATCTTTTTGAGAACATCCCGCATTCCTACCAATACGCGGCTTGTAACGTCATACAAATCCTGACCATTTTTCATTATATTCAAGTCCACATCGGGAGCGATTTGAAACAGGTCCAACACCTGATCCAGCATCTCACGATGTTGGCCGGTGACACACACCCTGGTATCGAATTGGTCGGGATGCTTTTTGAATTCATGGACCAGCGGAGCCATCTTGATGGCTTCTGGACGAGTCCCAAATACAAGTAAAACTTTCTTCATTTCAAAGTCTAATTGTCAATAAAAAAAGTAATTGTTGTTTTTAAATCACTTTCAAGCATATTCAGCAGCCAGCCAACGCATAAGGAACACATCGTACACTCTGTAGCATGTTCCATCCAAGGAATAATCGGCCAGCACAAGCTCTTTTTCCATCAACGATTTCAACGCATGGGAGACTGTGGTCGCAGCACCTAATTTATGCTTTTTCAGGAAAGAGGCAGCAGTAATCTGCTGCACACACCCCTCTTTGGCCAACGCAATTAACAGATTCCATTGGCCTTTGGTTACCAAATCCCTGATCTGCAAATAATTCACAGACTCCTGTTTCAAGATGGCCGCGCAAACCCTGTTCACCAACTCTATGGTAACCGTTTTGCTGCGGGTCGTATACAAAGCATTGCATACGCTCTGGGTATAGAACGTGTGCCTCAATGTCCAATCAAGCACATACTGAATGGTGTCATCATCCACTTTCACCCCGCCACTGCAAAACATTTCCTTAATGAATGCCTTATAATTGTCATTATCAATTTCCGACAACGAAAGCGTCCTTGTGCTGGAGAAAAAAGGCCTCCCCACCGTGGAAAACATCTCTGTCATGATTTTGCGTTTGCTTCCGCAGAAAACAAGCCGGATGTTATGCATCTGCTGCAACAGCGAACGGAGCAACGCCTCAACATTCTTTTCGGGATATTCTGTAATCTGCTGGAACTCGTCAATGGCAAGCACAACAGGCTGCTCCTGCGCATTTAGAAATTCAAACAGCCCTTTCAGCGTGGACTCTTTTTCCGCTACATTCTGGAATTCAAAGGAGAATTGCGGACTTCCCGTAAGCCTATCGTAGGAAATGACCGGACGGAAATTCCTTATATAACGAAGAAATTTGCGGCCAATTGATGTCTTTTCCGGGAACCGCTCCATAATGGCCTCTGACAAAGCAGTCACAAAATTTTCAAGACAAAGCGTGGAAAAGATGTCCACATAAACCGTTTTGAAGGGGAGATTTCCACGGGCAATCTTGTCAAAAACATGCAAAATCAGCCCTGTTTTTCCGAATTTTCTGGGCGAAATCAAGGTGGTATCGGCATTATTTTGAAGGTTTTCAAGCAGCAATTCCGCCTCCTTTTCTCTGTCGCAAAAATATTCAGGCGACACATATCCTTTGATTATGAATGGATTCATGTTTCTAAATTTATTTTTGCAAAGATACCACTTTTTACCAAAAGTTCGTTACGAAAAATTGGTAATGATTTTCTGTTTGATATTTGCCCCTGTCTTTTTCAACCTATACACCATCCTCTGCCACGCCAATGGTTGATGGTAGCGATTTCTCGTCTTTTCAGGCTGTCTCACCCAATCCACTTTATCCAATTCTTTTTTGGCCGCCTCATGGTATTTCCTGGAAAGAAAATAAGGATACAACCCATAGGTCCGAAGATTGTCCACCAGTTGTTTATAGTCGGCATTGCTTTGCTCTGACGGTTCCAAATCAGTCAGATTCCACAGCATGTGTTCCTCGAGCTTGTACAAATGACCCACTCCCCGGTTGGACACATCCACATCCTGGTTATAGAACGCCAACGGCTTGTTCAAGAATGCCACTTTATGTTTCAACGCAATATGAATCCAGAGCATAAAATCCTCGCCCAATTTGATTCCTTGGGGAAAACCATGCATCTCGTCAAAAACAGGACGGGGAATTGACACTGAAATTGAGGTCAATGGCATTGCCAACGTTTTGGCATACACCTGACAGTAATTAATGTAGCCTTTCTCGAAACCCGCTTCCACCCCGATTGGAGCCACACGAGTCTTGTGTTTGGTTTCATTCACAATGGTATAGCTTGTGCCGAATATGCCTGCTTCGGGGAATTCCTCTATCAGTTTTGACATTTCTTCCAAAAACGTTGATGCCCACCAGTCATCGGCATCCAGAAAGCAAAGATAATCACCTTGCGAGGCGGTCACGCCATTGTTGCGCGCCATGCTCACACCCGCGTTCTCCTGCCTGTAGAGGAAACAATGTCCATGTCCCTCTATCTCTTTTTGTGCAATAGCAAAGGAATCATCACGGCTGCCGTCATCCATAATCACCAATTCATAATCGGTGAAGGTCTGGGACAACACGCTGGCAATTGCCTTCGCCACGTAGGGTGCTTTGTTGTAGAGAGGGATGATGACGGAGAAACGCATGAAAAAAGGGGGAAATTTATTTCAACATCCTATCAATCCTTCAAGCAACCAATTGGGACGATATATACACCATCATTGCGACGATATGCAAATTGTCCTGCCGTAAGGACCATAAGAAAACTAGGTTTTCCAATCTTGTCCGTATCAATGGATGAAGCCAATCTGACCAAATTTGATGCCGCATCCTTTATCTGTTTGCTGCCAGTTTTCACCTCCACAAGTGCCCAACGCCCGTCATATAATCGTATTACAGCATCCGATTCCAAATCAGATTGGTCATGATAATGGAAGACATCACCTCTTAGGGGTTGGACATATGCTCTCAAATCCCTAACACAGAAGTCTTCAAACAAATATCCAAACAGATTGAAATCTTCCAAAACACTTTCAGGGGTCAAACCCAACAATGCCGCAGCAATGCTCGGGTCGGCGAAATGACGCTTGTCGCTGGTCCGAATAGCAGTTTTTGAACGCAAGGAAGGTTGCCATGCCTTTACATCCTCTACAACAAAAAGTCGGCGCAAGGCTGCGAGATAATTGTTAAGCGTTTTATCGGAAATAGAGACATCGTTTGCTTTCACATCCTGCATGATGGTAGTAGCTGAAGTCATTGTTGACACGTTGCGTGCGTAACTGCGAAGCACTTGACGCACCCTGTCAGGATTTTTTTCAGTACCATCCACGCGATGCACATCCAAATTGATGACCTCTTCCACATAATTGAAAGCAACATCAAGCGCATCTTTTTTATCCAAAGCCAGTGTGCCAGGCCATCCTCCCCTGCATAACAAATAGGCCAAATGCTCAACGGTTATTTTGCTTTCATAATACAGTTCATCACTAACCGTACCATCAAATAATGCTTTCAACGACACCGTCCCTGATGATTCTCGCGACTCCCAAAGGCTCATTGGCCGCATCCGCATTCGTGCGATACGGCCAGTACCAGAATGGTGTATTTCAGACTGTTGTGAAAGATCATCAAGCGGTGTGGACGAACCTGTAAGTATAAACTGCCCCATACTTCCACGCTGGTCAACCGCAAAACGGACCGCATCCCAGAGCACTGGTAATGTTTGCCACTCATCCAACAATCGTGGCGTTTCACCTTGCAACAGTAAGGATGGTTTCGTATCAGCCATTTGCTCGTATGACTTCCTTCTGTCAGGATCCTGAAGATAAGCCACACTCTTGGCCAACTGCAAACCCGTGGAAGTTTTCCCACACCACTTTGGCCCTTCAATCAATACAGCTCCACTACTTCTCAGTTTTCGAGCCAATATTTCATCGCACAATCGCTTATAATAAATCATGTTTTTTCTTCAAATATGGCCGTAACAATAACAGCCATAGTGGTAAAACAAGGTATACTCCGAACTTTTTGATTATTTTACTCCGAACTTTCTCAAAGTTTTACTCCGAACTTTTTTATTAAGTGAGGATCCGGGACAACACGCTGGCAATTGCCTTCGCCACGTAGGGTGCTTTGTTATATAGCGGAATTACAACAGAGAAACGCATTAATCACATTCCCCAGACCATGATTTTCCTTCCGTTGCATTCCTTCTCCTCGTGCCAAATTTTCTCTTCCCACGGCTTGCCGGGCGTGCGGTCGAAGATGATGAAATGGCCTTCGTCAACAGCACCGGCCTTGTCCATGTATTCCCATGTCTGCCT
>DBYD01000005.1:9042-9221 GCA_002309855.1 Bacteroidales bacterium UBA1195 | reverse complement strand
TGTCTGCGCCTGTAAACAGAGCGGCAGGAATAGCAATATGAAAAAGATTTTCTTCATGATAAACAGTGTTAAATTTCAGGTTGCAAAGTTAGGCAAAAAAAGGATATGAAAAGCGTTGGACATAAAAAAAGCCCCCCAGATTATAAATAATCCAAGGGGCCCACTAACCCTTGTGTTCC
>DBYD01000005.1:0-9006 GCA_002309855.1 Bacteroidales bacterium UBA1195 | reverse complement strand
TCTACCTGCTGAGCTACTGAAACGCCGTCAAGGTTTCAGGCTGCAAAAGTAGCCAATTTTCAAATATGTTTATATAAATTCAATATTTTTTTTTGAAAAGCCTATACTATTGATTATCATCTCTCTTCTTATATCTCGGATGATAGTTCCGGATTGTTTTTTCCAGAAAGCTGCGGTCAAGGTGGGTATAAATTTCAGTTGTGGTGATGTTTTTATGTCCGAGCATCTCCTGTACCGAGCGCAAATCGGCGCCGCCCTCCACCAGGTGTGTGGCGAAGGCGTGGCGGAATGAGTGCGGGCTTACCGGCTTGCTGATGCCGGCTGCTGCCGCCGCCTGTTTGACAATGATGTAGACCATCTCGCGGGTAAGCCGGTTCCCTCTCCGGTTCAAAAAAAGAAGGTTGCGGCTTTTCGGTTTCGGATGCAGCAGCGGACGGCTCCCATCAATGTAGAGCCGTAGCAGGTTTGTGGCATATTTCCCGACAGGCACCAGCCGCTCCTTGTCCCCCTTGCCTATAACGCTGATGAAGCCCTCGTCAAGGTGCAGCGCGGAGAGGGGCAGCGACACCACCTCCGAAACCCGCAGCCCGCAGGAATACATCAGTTCGATTATGGTCTTGTTCCGGAAGTTTTCAGGTTTGCTCAGGTCGAAACTCTTTTCAATTGCCTCAATTTCTTGAAAGGAGAGTACTTGCGGCAGTTTTCGGTGAAGTTTCGGGGAGTCGATATAATCCAGCGGATTTTCGTCAATGCGCTCCTCCATCAGCAGGTAGCGGTAGAATGTGCGCAGCCCGGAGACCAGCCTTGCCTGCGAAGTGGCTTTAAGCCCCTGCTGCGTCTGAAGGAAATCGCGCAGCGTTTCCGCATCCACTTTTTCAAGTGTAAGGTCAGGGCGGTAATCTTCAAGGTATTGCAACAGCATAGTGACATCATGCCGGTATGCCGCCTCCGTCTTTGCGGAGAGTGAGCGTGAAATCCGCAGGTAGTGTCCGAAACCGTCCAGTGCCGATTCCTGTTCCATCCTGTTATTCGAGGATTTCAAACAGCGCGTCCAGTTTCGGTGTGAGGATGATTTCCGTACGGCGGTTCTTGGCCCGCGCCTCCTTGGTGTCGGCCTGGTCCAGCGGCACATATTCGCCCTTGCCGCAGGCGGTGAGCCGCTGCGGGTCAATGTTGCCCGACGCAAGGAGCGTCTTGACCACGGTGGTGGCGCGCATGACGCTCAGATCCCAGTTGTCCTTGATTTGTGCGGTGGAGGCGCTTTTGTACGGCACGTTGTCGGTATGTCCCTCAATGCTGATGTTGATGTCCGGATCCATTGCAAGCACTCCGGCCAGTTTTTTCAGGGCCTCCTGGCCGCGCTGGTCAATCTGGAAGCTGCCGGAGGCGAAGAGCAGTTTCTCCTCCATGGATACATAGACTTTCCCATTCTTTTCAAAAACTGTCAGGCCGCTGCCGTCAAACCCTTGCAGTGCCTGCTTGATCTTTTCCTTCAATGCCTTCACATCCTCATCCTTCTTGTCCAGAATGGCCTGCAGTTCGGCCAGCCGCTTCTGCTGACGCTCCAGGTCGATGCTCTTTTGGGTCAGGGAGTCCGACATCACCTGCAGGGAATCGGAGAGGTCGCGGAAACGCGCCTCCTTCTGGCTGAGCTCCTTCTCCTTGTTTTCAAGGCTCAGTTGCAGATCCTGTATGTTTTTCAGGATAATTGCCGATTCCTTCTTGTTGGTGGCATCCAGCTTCTTGTAGGATTCTGTCAGGTCGTTGAAACTCTTTTTCACGTTGTTGTAGTCTCTGGACAGTTCTGCATACCGGTGTCCGTAGGCGAGTGTGTCCTTTTCCAGCCGCGCCAGTCTCTGGCTCATGTTTGTGTTGGCCGCTGTCAGTTCCTTGTTGGCATTTTCAAGGTTCAGCACTTTTGTCTGTAGGGCCTTGCGCTCCTTGGTGCAGTTTGAGAGCTGGTCCTGACTGTCCATGTACTTCTGTTTGCTTACGCAGGAAGCCATCACGATGCTTCCGCCGATTGTGAGTAAAAGGAGAAGTTTTTTCATTTATCCTAAGGTTTTTTCTTTGCGTTGTTGCTCTTGTAATATTTCCTGCAGTTTGTCCTTTGCCTTGAACAGCCGGCTTTTGACCGTACCCAATGGGATTTGCAGCCGTTCGGACATCTCTTCGTAGGAGAGCTCCTGGAAATAGCGCATCTCCACCAGTTCGCGGTATTCCTGTTTCAGCATCCCGACATATTGCCGCAGCAGCATCTCACCCTCCTTCTTGCAGAGTTTCTCCTCCGGGGAGAGCATCCCGTCCGGAATGTTGGTGTAGGGCTGGCGGATGCCGTCGCTGGTTTCGTATGTCTCGTCCATCAGCACATATTTGAGCCTTTTGCGCCGGAGATAGTCGATGCAGTTGTTTGCGGCTATTGTGTAGAGCCATGTGCTGAAGGCGTAGTTCTTGCTGAACTCGGAGAGGTTGCGGAATGCCTTGCCGAAGGCTTCGATGGTGAGGTCCTCCGCTTCGTATGGGTTGTTCACCATTTTGAAGATCATGTAGTATAGGGAATCCTTGTGACTCTCCATCAGGGCGGTGTAGGCCCTTTGGTCACCATGGTTCAGCGCTTCGTCAACCAGTTGGTTGTCACGCTGTATCCGTTTTGCCGATTCCTTGGACAATTCCATTTTCTGCCGAATTATTTTCCACTATAACGCGGCTGAAATTGTTTTAGTGTGCATGAATTGTTTTTTTCTGCAATTTTTTTTGAAAAAAAATGCGTTGGCGCCGGATGCCGTTTTTTTTCGTATATTTGCAGCAGCTTTTCCCGTTGGCATCGCTTCGGTTCATTGTATATATATATTATTGTAATTCAATTTTTTATATTAAACATAAAAACAATATTAGGTATGAAAAAGTCATTGTTTATGCTGCTTTTGCTGCTGTTTGCTGTGCAAATGCACGCGCAGCAAGTGTATTATGTCAAGCCCGTAGCAACGGGCTTGGGGGATGGTTCATCTTGGGATAATGCCGGAGATTTGAGGACGGCATTGGATTCGGTATCAGCAAACACCCAGATTTGGGCGATGGCCGGAACATATTTGGATTCCTTTACCATCAAATGTCCTGTGGAGATATATGGTAGTTTCAGCGGTGAGGAAGATTCCCCTGATGATAGGGATTTAACCACCCTGTCCTCCATCCTAACCACCTCATATGCCATTTCCTTTTGTTGCAAGCCGAAGGATCACGCGCTTTGCGACAGCGGTTATGACTGTACGATAGACGGTTTTATAATTAAGGAATCCGGAAACGGGTACTTGTATGGAGGCGGAATTTGCATGGGTCGCGCCAACGTGACATTGCGCAATCTTATCATTGAGAGAAATTTTGCACAATGCGGTGGTGGCATTTATTTGTATTATTGCTCGGGCCGTATTGAAAATGTGATCATAAAAGACAATTATGTGTGGGATCATTCCGCAGGTCTTTATCTGGCTTATTGTTCCAACATGACACTTGTAAATGTGTTGTTTGAAGGGAATAATTCTGCAACAGGAAACATTCCCAATAATACCAGTCCACAAGGTATAATAAGTGTAACCCGCTGGGGTGGAGCCATGTATATGCAAAATAGTTCAGCGGTAATCATCAATTGCACCTTTGCAAGCAGCAATGCGGCAGATTCAGGGTCAGCCATCACATGCAGTGGTTCCACCGCGATGGTCTACAACACCATTTTTGACAATTTGGAGTTTTTGCGAATTCCCAATCAAAATCCCTCTTCCATCACATTCCGCAATTGTGATTTATATCAGACAACCGTTAGACCTGGAGGTTGGGTTTTGTATAAATTCACCTGCATTAATAGTGATCCGATGTTTCAATCCGGACTTCATCTGCAACCAGGAAGTCCCTGCAAAAATGCGGGCTACAATCTTGCGGTGCCTTCAGATGTGACGATGGATCTGGATCTGCAACTGAGGATTTCGGAGAACATTGTGGATATGGGCGCATATGAATTTCAGTAATTAAAAAAAAATTTATAGAATGAAACAGATTGCATTTATGTTTTTGCTGGCCATTTGTGCGGCAACTTCAGTTTACGCTTTTGACTTCCGTGCGTTGAACAGCAAGGGCGACACGCTCTACTACAATATCACCTCCGGCACGACGGTGGAGGTGACTTACGATGTGGCTCAAAAAAACCGCACCAATTTTTCCGGCCATATCATCATACCGGACAGCGTATGTTACAACAGCCAATGGTATAGGGTGACCAAAATCGGGAACAGGGCTTTTTACTATTGCATCCTGATTGATTCGGTTTCGCTTCCGGAGGGCATTGACAGCATTGGGAACTGTGCTTTCCAAAACTGCCAGAAACTACGGGAAGTCTCACTGCCATCCTCCCTGAAGTTTGTGGGGGATAATGCTTTCATAAATTGCAACTCCTTGGAGCAGGTGCTGTTCACCTCGCCCGTATGCGAAATAGGATTATGCGCTTTCTCCCACTGCATCAACATGAAACACGCTGTACTACCCTCAAAGTCCGCCGTATTGGGAGAGCAATGCTTTATGTATGATTCCCTGCTTCGCACCATCCGGATGCCCGACTCCATGGAAGTGGTTCCCAACAGTTGTTTTGACAACTGCAGCCATTTGGAGCGTGTGGAACTGCCTGCCGGATTGAGGCGCATCAGTATTGACGCGTTTAATCATTGTTATCAATTGGTTTACTGCAAAGTCCCCCCTACAGTGGATTCCATTGGTGTAGGTGCATTTAACGAAGATTCTTCATTGATCAGCATGGATTTGTCCCAGACCAAAATCCGTGTACTGACCAAAAGGGTGTTCTCGTTATGCAGCCACATGGTGGAACTGAAATTGCCGAACACTTTGAAAAGAGTGGAAATGTGGTCCTTATCATATGATTCATCCATCCCCTATATTATCATGCCGGAATCGGTGGAATATTTTAACATGACTTCGTACAGGGGTGGGGCTACCGCAAGAAACACAAAGTTCAGAATTGTGTTCAAATCGTTGGAGCCTCCTTTGCTTGATGATTACTCAGTTGATACGAATGAATACAAGTTGGATACCTTTTATGTCCCATGCGGTTATGAGGATGTTTATCGGAATGCGACAGAAAAAAAATGGTGGAGGGTCTCCAATATCCGTTCCATGTCCATGGCGAAACGGGAAATTGTGCTGGATTCCGCCTGCGCCTCCGAAGTGCGCCGCAGGTTCGGCTTCTATCCCACCCATTCGGGAACCTATTACCAGAAACTGCCGTCCGGTTTCGCATGCGATTCATTGGCCGTTTTCCATATCTCCCTCTCTGCGCTGGCGCATGTCAACGACAGCAGCATCAACGTGGAGCCGGACCGCACCGACACCAGCGTCGTCTGGACCTGGGAGGGCACCGGCGTGGAATACGACGTGTACCGCGAGGAGCAGAAAATCGCCGTGGTCACGGAGCCCTACTACCGCGACACGGACATCATGCCTGGGGTGCAGTACTGCTACAACTTTGTGCCGATCAATGCCTACGGCTGCGAGGGGGAATGGAGCGGCACCAACTGCTACACCATGGTGTTTGACGACGGCATCGGGGAGCCTGCCTCCGCCGGAACGGTGACGGTGCGCCCGAATCCCGCCACCGGCCGCATCTTCGTGGATCGCCTGCCGGAGACGCTGCATGGGGCGGAGCTGGTGGTGTATGACGCCACCGGGCGCGAGGTGCTGCGGCAGCCCTGCACGCCGGAAGGGACGGATGTTTCCGCGCTGGCACGCGGCCTCTATTTCCTGCGCATCGGCAGCCTGCACGGGAAATTCGTGATTGAATAACGTAGAGACAGGGCATGCCCTGTCTCTACGTTATTGCGTGCCGCGTCCATATGGCGATGAAATTTTTATGCATCATTCCGCAAAACATATCCAAAAAATGAGGATATTTGCATTTTTATGCAAGTGTTGTCAAAATGAAGTTCACCATTGCGGAAACCGATCCCCGCTCCAAGGCGCGGGCAGGACTGATGGAGACCGGTTCAGGTCCCGTCGAAACGCCGATTTTCATGCCGGTCGGGACGGTTGGTGCCGTTAAAGGCGTGCACCTTAAGGATTTGAAGGAGGAGATAAAGGCGCAGATAATTCTGGGCAACACCTACCATCTTTACCTTCGGCCCGGCATGGAGGTGTTGGAGGCTGCCGGCGGGCTTCACCGTTTCAACGCATGGGACGGGCCCATTCTGACAGACAGCGGCGGGTTTCAGGTCTTTTCGCTGAGCCACCGGCGCAAAATTACGGAGAGCGGAGTTACATTCTCCTCCCACATTGACGGTTCAGTGCACAAGTTCACGCCCGAATCGGTTGTGGACACGCAGCGCATCATCGGTTCCGACATAATGATGGCGTTGGACGAATGCACACCCTATCCGACCACGCGCGAATATGCCCAAAAGTCGATGGAGCGGACGCACCGCTGGCTTGAACGTGGGGTGGAGCAGTGGCGGCAGACCGCGCCCCTTTACGGACGCCACCAATCCTTTTTCCCTATTATACAAGGCAGTGTGTTCCGTGACCTGCGGGTAAAATCGTCGGAATTCATCGCCTCCATGGAATGCGACGGCAATGCCATCGGCGGGGTCTCTGTCGGGGAACCGACCGAAGATATGTACGCAATGACCAAAATATGCTGTGACATCCTGCCGTGGGACAAACCGCGCTATCTGATGGGGGTGGGCACACCGGCCAACATTTTGGAATGCATCGCGCTGGGTGTCGACATGTTCGATTGTGTGATGCCTACGCGCAACGGAAGGAACGCCTGCCTGTTCACCAAAGATGGCATCATCAACTTGCGCAACGAAAAGTGGAAGTTCGACTTCACACCGCTTGATGCTGAAAGCCCGCTCTTTGCGGACAGGGTCTACACGCGGGCCTATCTGCGTCATCTGTATATGAACGGGGAGATGCTGGCCTCAATGGTGGGCAGCCTGCACAACCTCCATTTTTATCTGGAGCTGGTCCGCGAGGCGCGGCGGCACATTCTTAACGGGGACTTTACGGAGTGGAAGGATTCCGTGGTGCCCATTCTGTCACGAAGAATATGAAATACTACATCATAGCAGGGGAAGCTTCGGGAGATATGCATGCCTCGAACATGGTGAGGGCGTTGCGGAGGCAGGATGCGCAGGCGGAGGTCCGCGCCTGGGGAGGCGAGCGTCTTCAGGAGGTCGGTGCTGTGATGGTGAAAAATTACAAGGATATGGCCTTCATGGGATTTGTGGAGGTCCTGACCCATCTGAAAACCATTTTTTCGCTTCTGGGCCTATGCGTGCGGGACATTCTGCAATACCGTCCAGATGTGGTGGTGCTGGTCGATTATCCCGGGTTCAACCTTCGGGTGGCAAAACGCCTGCACCGCTCAGGCATACCGGTGTACTATTACATTTCGCCGCAGGTGTGGGCATGGCACAAGTCCCGCATACGCCAAATCCGGGAATATGTGTCGGAAATGTTTGTGATTCTTCCGTTTGAAAAGGATTTTTACGCACAAAACGGCATGGAGGTGCATTATTCGGGGCATCCCCTGCTGGACGAGCTCTCCCGTTTTTCGGAGGATGCAGGCTTCATGGAACGTAACGGCTTGGGTGGAAAACCTGTCATAGCGCTGCTTCCGGGAAGCCGCACGCAGGAGATCCGTCGTATGCTTCCGGTGATGGCTGAAACTGCCAAGGCGTTTCCGGATTATCTCTTTGTCATTGCCGGGGTGAAGCACCATGAAACGTTGTATCAGCCATATCTTTCTGATAATTTGCGAATTGTTTATGGTGAAACCTATCCGCTGCTTGCGCATAGCACTGCAGCGTTAGTCACTTCCGGCACCGCCACGCTGGAGACGGCGTTGTTCGGGGTGCCGCAGGTTGTCTGTTATAAGGGGAATTATTTCTCATATCTGATAGCCAAGCATCTGATAAAGGGCATCAGTTATATTTCATTAGTCAATCTGATAGCGGACAAGCAGGTTGTCACAGAGCTGATACAGAATGATATGAATGTGCAGTTGCTGAAACGGGAGCTTGCCGCCCTGCTGACGGATGAAAGCCGAAATCGGATTAAGGAGGAATACAGGAGGCTGCGCCTGCGCTTGGGTGACGGCGACGCTTCCGGCCAAACTGCAGCTGCCATGATACATTGTTTGAAAAAAAATTAAAAAAATTTTGGAACATGTGCAACAAAACGGACGTATAAATCATCTATATGGAAAAGGTATAATTTTGTCAGGACAAAAATTTATTATATGAAAGATAATTATTTAATTAACAAATGTTTATCATATTTTGGAGCCATAGCCCTGCTTTTTGCGGGACTGTCCGGTGTTCGTGCACAGGGAACCTCCTGCCCGAACCTTGACTTCAGCTTCAAGAACTTCCAGAACTGGATCTGCCAGATTTCAAATTCCGCCAGTACCAGCAACACCGCCTACAGTGCGCTGACCTGGACCGGTATGGCTGCCGTTGACGGCCGTCACACCATCATGACGGACATCTTCGAGACGGACCCCCGCACCTGCAACGGTCCGGAGCCGAACACCGAGCTGGCATTGGTGCCGGAGGGCTTCAACCAGTCCGCGAAGATTGGTAACGAGGGTACCGGATATATGGCGGAGTGCATCAAGTACAACATGACGATCGACAGCAACAACGCGCTGCTGCTGCTGCACTTCGCGGTGGTTTTCGAGGACCCCAGCCATGAGGCTGCGATACAGCCCCGTTTCGAGATGCGCATCCAGGACACGAACGGCAACCTGCTGAACGTGCCCTGCAACAGCTACACGGTTGTCTCCGGCGCGGGCATATCGGGGTTCAACGACTGCGGCACCCAGGTGCGGTGGCGTGACTGGACGACGGTGGGTGTGAGCCTTCTGGCTCTGATGAACCAGAAAATCCAGATCGTGTTCACCTCCGCCGACTGCGGTGCCGGAGGTCACTACGGATACAGCTACATGGT
>DBYD01000052.1 GCA_002309855.1 Bacteroidales bacterium UBA1195 | reverse complement strand
TCGATCTGGAAGTCGATGTCATCGGCGTGCGGGTTGTTCTTCCAGTGGCCGGACTCGGGCGGCATGATGCCGGCGAGGATGTTGGCCCTTGCCTGGAGATTGGCGTGCCACAGATGATAGCCGGCGTATGCGAACGCATTGGCGAAATCCTCTATCGGGGCGTCGAGGCCCTTCTTGTCGAACACCTCCACGAAGGTGAGGTCCATATAGACGTCGTCATAGAGGCCGGGGGCGTTGTCGAAATACCATTTGATGCGATGTTCCGGCCATTCGATGGCAACGGAATCGGGAATCATCCTGCCGGTGTACTTGAATTCCGTAGGTCCTCCGTAGGTACAGCCGACGGTCTGGCCTACCCAGCCGCCTTTGATCTTGTCCATGAGGACGTCCTTGGTCATTTTCACCGACCTGCCCTGTACGCAGGCCGTGGGCAGCAGAAGAATCGCTGTCGCGAGCAAAGCATAGATTTTTCTCATATCAGATTAGCATTATCAGTGTAAAGTTACGGCATTTTGAGGAAAAATCAATAAATTAGTAAGCCATATTTGGCGCGCCAACCACATTTATCCAGTTATGCCGATGAACTACGGAAAAGCCCTCCTGACAGCGCTCCTGCTGCTTTCCCTGTCCTTGAATTCCTGCGCAAAAGGCGATCCCTACGCCAGGGAAATGCGCTCCGCAGCCACCTATTCCGCCCTCACTTCCGCCAACCACCCGCGCCTCTTTGCGGACGACGAAGAATTCGCGCGGATCCGGGAGGCGGTCCTGGAAGGCGGCAACCCCATGCTCAGCCGCCTTCACGAAAGGGTGATGCAGATCGCCGAGAGCGATGGGCAGTCCCCGGACACGCTCGTAGCAAAGCTGGATGCCTCCAACATGCGCCTGCTCGCCGTCTGCAGGCTTGCAGTGACGCGCATATTCTCAGCTGCCTACGCCTACCGCTTCACCGGCGAGGAACGCTTCCTCAGGCACGCGGAATGGGACATCAACACCGTCTGCGACTTCAAGTCCTGGAACCCCACCCATTTCCTCGACGTTGGCGAGATGTCCACCGGAGTTGCTCTGGGCTACGACTGGCTCTATGCGCATCTTGCGGACAGCACCAAGGCCAAGGCCGTCAGGGCGGTGGAGGAACTCTCCTTCGCCCAGGCGCGCGATACCAGCAACGCCTGGTTCTACCGCTCCATCCACAACTGGAACCAGGTCTGCAACGGCGGCCTCATCTGCACCGCGATGGCCATGTACGAGAATTTCCCGGAAGCCGCGCGCGAGGTGGTCGCCAAGGGCGTGGAATCCAACCGCAAGGCGATGAGATATATGTATGAGCCCGACGGAGCCTATCCCGAGGGCCCCGGCTACTGGAACTACGGCAACACCTTCCAGAGCCTGCTGATGGCCTCGCTGGAATCCTGCCTGGGCACCGACTTCGGCCTTGCCGACGAGCCCGGCTTCCAGAAGACGGGGGAGTACGAAATCTTCACCCAGGGCAACACCAACCGCGTTTTCAATTACTACGACAACAGCGCCGCGCTCACCCCGCACGCCTCCTTATGGTATATGGCAGCGCGCTTCAACCGGCCGGATTACCTCTATTTCGAGGAGAAGCAGCTGATGGAGACCCCGTACGCCAGCGGCGATTCCGACCGGCTCCTTCCGCTATTCCTCGTCTATGCTTCCCGCATCGATCCCGCCACGGTCAATCCCTCCGAGAAGGAATGCTACTTCGGCAACGGCGTGACCCCCATCGCGATGGTCCGCACCGGCTGGGAGAAGGATGACCTCTATCTCGGAGTCCACGGCGGCTCCGCCTCCTCCAACCACGGCCACGTGGACTGCGGCACCTTCGTCTATGACGCTTACGGGGTGCGCTGGGCAAGCGAAACGGACCCTCTGGGCTATGCGCGGCTGGAGAACCCCATCAAGGAAAGGGGCGGCTATCTCTGGGACAGGAAGACCCAGTCCTCCTGGCGCTGGAAACTCTTCCGTTACCACAACCTCCAGCATAACACGCTCACAGTCAACGACTCCACCCACAATATCCTGGCGTTCGCGCCCATGATCGGGCGCTATGACGAGCCCGACAGGATGGGCGCCGCGTTCGACCTCACCAAGCTCTTCTGGGGCGACCTCTCCAAGGCCGTCCGGGAAGTGTCCATCAGGGACAGGTCCTACCTCCAGGTCATCGACAGGCTCCAGGGCGGCCCTGCCGACGCCAAGGTCCGCTGGACCCTCGTGAGCGAGGCCGTTCCGGAAGTGACTCCTTCCGGCATCCTGCTCAGAGCCGACGGCAAGTCCGTCCTGCTGCAAGTCACCATCGCCGCTTCCGGTCCGGAGACGGCCCTGGCTGCGCATGCCACCTACCATATCTATCCTTCCGACCCGGCTGAAGCCGGCTTCGAGAGTGCCGACTTCGAGCCGCCCGTCTCCCAGCACATCTGCGGCTTCGAGTTCACGGTACCGGCGGGGGAGAGCCTGGGCGTCATCACGACTCTGAAGCGGGTGGAATAGCGCCCGTAGCGGGGAATCTGAAAAATAATATGCGGATAATCGAAAAATTGTTTATTTTTGCATCCGCAAAGGGCACTTAGCTCAGTCGGTTCAGAGCGCTTGCTTCACACGCAAGAGGTCGGCAGTTCGAATCTGCCACGAACCACACCAAAAAAAGGATGCCTACGCATCCTTTTTTTATTTGCTCAGGTCGCTCACCAGTTTCCGGTAATAGTCGATGGTCTGCTGCTGGTGACCGATGTCCTGTTCCAATGCCCGGATGATGTGTTTGAGGTTTTCTGTGTTCTTTTCTTCCGAATGCCGCTTTTGGGCGGGCAGGGCAGTATAGCTGGGAATGTGTTCCCGCAGTTGCGGTTTTAGCAGCATTTCCCCTTCACCATACAGCAGCCATTGCAGATTCAGTTGTGGAAATTTCAACGAAATTGTTTCCAAACGGTCAGGTTTAATGCCATTTTTGATGCGGGAAACATAACCGTTTCCTGCTGAAATCATCCTTTCAAATTCGCATATACTTAGTTTTTCGCTCTTGATAAATTCTCTAAGCCTTTCACTTATAGTCATTAGTACAAAATTTCAAAAAAAATCAACGAATTTTACATCATTATGTTTGAAAAAATATTATTTTTGCAACGAAAAATAGATTTCCATTGCGCCCACAAAGGTACAAAAAATAGAATCATTATTTGGAATTTAAGGGATTCTTTTTGTAGGGATGCAGTGTGATGGGTGGAAATGGAAAACGAAAAAAGGTGTGGATGAGGATAATAGTATTTTACAGTGACAATTGCCACTGCACGCGTACATGTTGCACGGGATGGGGAAGCGTTTACTGATCCATGATTTTTTGCTGGATCATCTCCGTGAAATGATCATAGATGCCAAGCTTCTTCAATTCCTCCTGCGTAGTTTCAAAATGTACGGTAAAGGTGATTTTTGTTGTGTCATTTTTTTGATTTACATTTTTTTCCTCATTCTTGTAGAGTTCAAACAGATTTACACCTAATTCTTCAGAAATCCGTGTCAGCAGTTCCGTTTGCAAACTTTGCTTGGAAAAAATTTGTGTCTGTACGCATTGTCTTGATTTACCAATGTTTCTGGCAAATGATGCGTAGCTGCCGTAATTTTCGCCGACCAATTTCTTGATGGTTTGACCAATGTGGATTTTTGTTATTTTCATGCTGCAAAGATACTGTTTTTTTTACAGAGTTGGAATTTTAATCGAATTATATTCAATATAATATGTATTAAATTATAAGTACAAATCATAATAAATGTAAGAAAAAAACAATACAAAAAAATGTTTGCAAAGTGTTTTTGTCTTTTAGGGCAATATTTCCCACAATCCCACGTTACATTACTTTAATATGAATACAAAGATGGCAAATCGGCTGAAACGGTATGGGACATGGGGCCTCCTTCTGGTGGCGCTGCTGGCGGAATCGGCATGTGAAAAGACAATGACGGTACCTGCCTATCTGTATGTGGACAGTGTGTTTTTCTCGACCCAATATGCCAAACATGGCTCCTCTTCCGCCAACATTACGGATGTATGGGTGACAGTGGATGGGAAAAACATCGGGGTATATGAACTGCCGGCCACCATTCCTGTGTTGGCTTCCGGAGAGGTGAAGGTGCAGCTGCAGGCTGGCATAAAGAAAAACGGCATTTCCTCGCTAAGGCCGGTATATCCGTTCTATACGTCATACATTTGTTATCCGCATCTTGAAAAAAGGAGGTGTGACACGCTGGTCCCCTCTTTTACCTACCATTCCTCCGTCTTTTTTGACTTTAAGGAGGATTTTGAAGATGCCGGCATAAAGTTCACCGGTCTGGATTCCAGCAAGGGGATGTCAAAGGTCGCTGACAGGAAGGAGCTCTGTTTTCATCCGGGCGAAGTTAACCATTATGCGGGGCAGATCACATTGGGTCAAGGGGAAAGTTATTTTGAAGTGGTGACCAATGTGGCCTTGAAAAAGCAGCGCACATACACCTTTCTTGAAATGGATTATTGCGTGACGGGTGATATGGAGGTGGGTATTTATTACCAGCTGAACGGGCGCAAAATCCAGACACCTATTGGAGGGGTTTATAGGACAGGCACTTTGAAAGACAAAGAGTGGAAAAAAATATACATTAATTTAACGGAGGCAGTGAATGGGAATAGTTTGGTCTCCAATTACGAGGTGTATGTCAAAGCGGTTAAGCCATTATCTGATTCCGCTGTGTTTCTGTTTGATAATATAAAAATTGTGAATATGTAATGGCGGTAATCAATAAGAAAAGACAGACTTTTTATTATGTGTTTGCCGATGCCTTGGCTGCGGTGCTGGCAACGGCCTGCTTTTTTATTTCCCGGAAATATTCGTTCTTCGGACAGTCCGGGTGGGATTATGTGCTGGATCAGACGTTTAAGGACTGGAAGTTTTATCTGGACATTGTGCTGATTCCGCTTTGTTGGCTCAGCTTTTATGCGTTGTGCAGCTCTTACCGGAAAATATACCGTAAGTCCAGGCTGAAGGAGCTGGTTTCCACCATCAGGCAGGTGCTGATAGGTTCCCTGATCCTATTTTTTGTAATCATGCTGGATGATTATGTGGAACGTCCCACCGATTACATCCGCTATTTTGTCCTGCTCTTCGCTTTGCAGTTGGGCTGGACCTATCTGTTCCGTCTGATTATCATTACTATCACAAATAATCATATTCACCACGGGGAACTGGAGTTTCCAACCCTGCTGGTGGGTGGCGGTCAGGAGGCGGTGCGATATTTTGAGGCGTTGCAGAACCAGCGGCAGCAATCCGGAACCAAGCTGATCGGCTATGTGACGGCCAATGGGGAGGATACCACGGAAATTTCTAAACTTCTTCCCTGTTTGGGTTCCCATGAATCCATTCCGGATCTTATTCGGAAGTTCAATGTGGAGGAGCTGGTGGTGGCGGTCGGTGATGACACACGCCTGATTTTGGGGAAAATATTCCCGAATCTGGAACCATCGAACCTGCTGATCAAGATTTTTCCGCACACATCGGACTATCTTATCGGTGCGGTCAACAGCACGGCGGTGTACCATGAGCCGTTGATAGAGATGCAGTTGGATTTCATGCCGATAGGGCAGAAAATCTTAAAGCGGATAGGGGATATTGTCATCTCGCTGATTTGCATTGTGCTTTGTATACCCTTGTACATTTTTTTGGCATTTGGGGTGAAATGTTCCTCTACCGGTCCTGTCCTTTTCCGGCAGGAACGGGTCGGATATCGCGGAAAAAAATTCAATATCATTAAGTTCCGTTCAATGTATGTGGATGCGGAAAAGGAGGGTCCGCAGCTTTCCAGTGAGCATGACAGCCGGATCACCCATTTCGGGGTCTTTATCCGGAAAACCCATTTGGATGAGATTCCACAGTTTTTCAATGTACTGAAGGGAGACATGTCGTTAGTGGGCCCGCGGCCGGAACGGCAGTATTACATTGATCAGATTGTGAAAAAGGCGGCCCATTACAGGTTGCTGCAGCTGATCAAGCCCGGCCTGACCTCCTGGGGGCAGGTGACCTACGGTTATGCGGAGAATGTGGACGAAATGATAGAGCGGCTCCGCTATGATATGATGTACCTTGAGAACATGTCGCTGCTGATGGATATGAAAATCTTGTGCTATACGGTTTTGGCGGTTATCCGGCACAAAGGGAAGTGACATTGTCCGCAGATAAAAAAAAGTTCCGAAAAATAGGCTTTGCGTATGCAACTATTTGTTATTTTTGCAAAACAAAAAAGAGTATAAAGATATGATGAAATTTATTGTATCCAGCCAATTGCTGTTCAAGAATCTGCAAAACATCAGTGGTATCATCATCACAAACAAAAGCGTTCCCATTGTGGAGAATATACTCTTCACTATTCAGGGCATGGAATTGTGTTTGACGGCGACCGACTTGGAAACAACCATGATTGCCAGGGTGGAACTGTCGCAGGCCGAAGGTGAGGGAAGTATTGCCATCCCTTCCAAACTGGTGGTTGAAACATTGAAGACTCTGCCCGATGTGCCGGTTGTCTTTACAATTTCTGATGAGGGAAACATTGAAATTGTTGCGGATAATGCCCATTACAGTTTCATGGGTTTTGATGCCGCACAATTTCCGAAGAATCCTGAAATTTCGGATCAGAAGAGTTTTTCCATGCCGGTCAATTACTTGTGCAATGCCATTTCAAAAACCAATTTCGCCACTGCCACGCCGGACATCCGGCCGGTCATGGCGGGCATTTTGTGCGAGGTGAAGCAGGATGCAATCATTTTTGTGGCAACTGACGGGCACCGTATGGTCAAGTACGAATGCCAGTGTGAGGATACTGGCATGAATGAGTCCCTGATACTTCCGAAAAAGCCGCTGCTACAGTTGAAAAACGTGCTGCAAGGGGTTGAAGGTGACATCTGCATCAATTTCAACGCCTCACAAGTGTCTTTTACCATACAGTCCCTGACGGTAATCTCCAAACTGGTTGAGGGCCGTTATCCGAACTATGCTTCGGTGATACCGAAAAACAATACGAGTGTTTTGCGGATAGACAGGATGCAGTGGTTGCAGAAATTGAGAAATATCGCCATGTATTCCAACCAGTCCACACACCAGGTGCGGCTTTCCATTTCTGAAACTGAAATGACCCTTTCCGCTGAGGACAGGGAGTTGGCAAACAAGGCGGTGGTGACAATGCCCTGCCAGTTCAGCGGTGAGGATCTGAACATCGGGTTCAGTTCCAAATTCCTGCAGGAGTTCTTGAGCAATTTGGACACTCCTGAAGTAATGTTCACCCTTTCCCATTCTACAGGGCCCGGACTGATGTTTCCTGTGTATGAGGATGAGGAGTCCGCTCCGGAGAAAATTCTGATGCTGGCCATGCCGGTCATGTTAAGCGCCGAATAGGCTGGTTGCGGCTGCAGTCGGGGAACTCTCCTGCGCCGCCATGCTTTATACATTATATTATATATAGGAATATTAAAAAATAAAACAGAATATCATTATGAGCATCATCAAACCTTTCAAAGGATTCCGCCCACCGGTGGACATTGTGGAAAAACTGGCTTCACGTCCCTATGACGTGCTGAACTCCGAAGAGGCCCGCGTTGAATGCGAGGGCAACCCCTACAGCCTGCTTCATGTGACCAAGGCTGAAATCGACCTGCCAAAAGGCACCGACGAGCATTCGCCTGAGGTGTACCTGCAGGTGGTCAAAAACTACAACATGTTCAAGGACCTCGGCTGGTTGGTCAAGGACGAGGAGGAGAAACTCTACGTCTATGCCCAGAGCATGAACCCGAAGGATGCCAATGCCAAATGGCAGTACGGCATCGTGGCCTGCGCCTACAGCGAGGACTATGTGAACAAGATTATCAAGAAGCATGAGCTGACCCGCAAGGACAAGGAGGAGGACCGCATGAAGCATGTCCGCATCACCAACGCCAATGTGGAGCCTGTCTTCTTCGCCTATCCCGCTGTGGCCCGCATCGATGAGATTGTGGCCTCCGTAACTGCAAAAAAGCCTGTCTATGACTTTGTTGCCAAGGAGGATGGTTTCGGACACCGTTTCTGGGTCATTGACGACCGCAAGCTCATTGACGAGCTGGTCGAGCTGTTTGCCACCAAGGTGCCAGCCATGTACATCGCCGACGGCCATCACCGCAGCGCCGCCGCCGCATTGGTCGGTCAGGAGAAGAAGGAGCAGAACCCGCACCACACCGGCAAGGAGGAGTACAANNTGACCGTCATTTTCCCGGACAACCAGCTGAACATCATCGATTACAACCGCGTGGTGAAAGACCTCAACGGCCTCAGCAAGGAGCAGTTCCTCGCCGCCGTCGGTGAAACCTACACTGTGGAGGATATGGGCACTGACATCTACAAGCCGACCAGGCTGCACGAGTTCAGCATGTATCTGGACGGTCACTGGTACAAGATGAACGCTAAGCCCGGCACCTTCGACAACAACGACCCGATCGGTGTGCTGGATGTGACCATACTCAGCAACCTCGTGCTGGACAAGGTGCTTGGCATCAAGGATCTCCGCACCGACAAGCGCATCGACTTCGTCGGTGGTATCCGCGGTCTCGGCGAACTGAAACGCCGTGTGGATAATGGTGAGATGAAGGTTGCCTTCGCCCTCTATCCCGTCAGCATGAAGCAGATCATTGACATTGCCGATACCGGCAACATCATGCCTCCGAAGACNNAAGACCACCTGGTTCGAGCCCAAGCTGCGCTCTGGCCTTGTGATCCACGAGTTGTGCTAATTGCACGCACTTCACACATAGTAAGCAGGCCGCAACATGTTGCGGCCTGCTTTAGTTTCAGTCATCCCAACCGCTGTGGAACTTAATCACCTTTGCTCCGGCAGCAGGAAGTCCGCGATGTTTTCCGGCGTGACAACCTGAAAGTCAGCTTGGGGATATGCATTTGAGAATGTTTTGGTGAAAGAGGTTTTCGCCTTGGGGTTCCATTTGATTTCGTATGCATGGAGTTTTCCGCCACCCTCTTCCAAATAATCTATTTCCTGCTGCTGTTTGGTGCGCCAGAAATAACGGTTCACCCAACGGCGGTAGTATCCGTTACTTTTCATCCGCTCTGAGATGACAAAGTTTTCCCACAACGCCCCAACATCCTGTCTGATTTCGGGTGCGTTGAAATCGGCAATCAGGGCATTGCGGATGCCGTTGTCATAGAAATAGATTTTACGGCTTGTCTTGAGTTCGTTGCGCAGGTTGCGCGAATAGGACGGCAGCCGGAAAATGATGTAGCACTGTTCCAATAGCGTAATGTATCGTTCCACCGTTTTGCTGTCCATGGAACACATCTGGCCCAATTCGTTGAGTGACACTTGCGAACCAATCTGGTATGCCAATGCACGCAGCAGTGTATGAAGTTTGTCAGGATGTTTTATATTCTCCCAGGAAAGGATATCCTTGTAAAGGTAGGCATCGGTAAGCAGTTTAAGTGTCTCCATTTCGTCACCGTCATTCATCACCACTTCGGGATAATACCCGTAAATGATGCGGTGCGGTAGCATGCGCATCTCTTTCATCTTTCCGTGATGTGCCGCCATTTCACCGAACGACAGGGGGAACAGCTGATATTCCCACTTGCGTCCTGTCAGAGGTTCGTTCACCTTGTTGGCGAGTTCGAAAGCGGAGCTGCCGGTGGCGATTATCTGTATGTCGCTGTCGGAATCGGCAACCAGTTTCAGCCGTAACCCGATATTTCTGATTCGCTGAGCTTCGTCCAATATCACAATTTTGTTGCCGTTGAATTCGGACAGCAGCCTGTCGGCGGAGGCATTGTCGAAAAGGTTCTGCACCTGCATCTCATCCCCGTTCAGCCACAGGACATGCTCCTGTTTTTGCAGCATTTGCTTCAACAATGTGGTCTTTCCCACCTGACGCGCTCCCAAAAGGACAATTATCTTTCCTTTAAACAATTTATCCTCAATGGATTTATATAGCAGTCTTTCTATCATGACATAATATTTTTACAATGCAAAAATATAACTTTTTTGGAATTGATTCCGCAAAAGTCATAACTTTTTTGGAATTGATTCCGCAAAAGTCATAATAGGCAGCGGATAATACGTTGCAGCCCTTCGTCAAGCAGACTGCGCGGACAGCCAACATTCATGCGGAAGCAGCCTTCGTAAGCGGTGCCTCCGAAAGCGGTGCCGTCGTTGAGCGCCACCTGTGCGTTGTGGATGAACCTTCGGCGCAGTTCGGCATGAGGCAGCCCCAAAGCTGAAAAGTCCATCCATAACAGAAATGAGGCCTCCGGCCGCATGACATTGACGGCCGGCAGTTCGCGGTGCAGGTATTCTATGGCATGGTCGATATTTTCCTGAAGGTATTTTTGCAGCGATGCCAGCCATGGTCCGCCATGGCGGAATGCGGATTCCGCCCCGATGTAGGCGAAAATGTTTCCGTTGGCAAGTTCGTATCCGTCAATGTAGTCGAAAAAGGTTTTTCGGAGTTGCGGGTTTGGGATGTATGCTACTGAGGATGAGAGCCCCGCGATGTTGAATGTTTTGCTCGGGGCGATAAAGGTGATGGAATGGTTCCGTGCCTTTTCGGAAACGGTGACATAGGAGGTGTGATGGAATCCCTGTAGTGTCAGGTCGGCATGTATTTCATCGGAAATGACCGTTATCTTGTGGCGGTCGCATAGGTCGGCAATCTGTCGTAATATGTCGGCCTCCCACACTGTGCCGCCTGGATTATGCGGGTTGGAGAGGATCAACAGCCTTGCCCCTTGCAGTCGTTTTTCCAAATCATCGAAGTCAATGGCGAAACGCCCGTTCCGGACACGTAACGGACTGCATCGGAGTTCCCTGTGCCCGTGTCGCGGCAGGTTCAGGAATGGCGGATAGATCGGAGTTGTCACCACCACCGCCTCCCCTTCGCGGGTCAGCGCCTGCAGGCAGAAGGCAATACCGGCCACGATACCGGGAATGTAGTGAATCTCTTCAGCCATCGCCCGTATGGCATGGCGGGTCTCCAGCCATTGCAGGACTGCCTCCTTGTAGCTTTCCCCGCCAAAGGTGTATCCCAATATTGGATGTTCCAGCCGTCGGCGCAGGTCGTCAAGTATGCAGTCGGGGACGGCAAAGTCCATGTCGGCCACCCACATCGGTAGCAGGTCGTTGCGGCCGAAATCCCGCTCCATCATGTCATGTTTCACGCAGGATGTTCCTTTTCTATTCCATATATGGTCAAAATTTTCGTGCATAGTCCCTTGTCTATATTGTTTGAAAAAGAATGTTATAGAATCTGTGCTGTTTAACGTATTATTGGATGGGTTATTGTGTGGTTTGTCCGGTGGTATGGTTTGTCAGCATCATAGATGCGGTCACTCCACCACTATCGTGATGTCCAGCCGGTGTTCCTCCGCATCAATGGTGGTGATGTGGTGTGTGCCGGGTTCAAGGTGCAGACTCAGTTTATGGATGTACTGCGTTGAGCCCCGGTAGGCACCGTCCACATGCCAGAAAACCATGGCATCGCTCTGTTCATGAACCAGTTCCAAAGTGATTTGTCCTGGGGAACCGTCCCACTGTTTGGGCAGGCTGACCCTGGCGAAATTTCCGGTCGGATAGATAAACTGCATTGGCATGTGTGGAGCGGTCGGTTTCGTACTGCTGGATGAGGCCGCATATTCGGGATGCTTCTGCTGGTAGTACCAACCCCATGCCGGCGGCAGACGGAAAATGGAACGGGCCTCACCGTCGGCCTCCTTGGCAGGTTGGTGGTACGGGCAGGCATCAGTAAACAGTCCTTTCGGGCAGATATCCATGGTTTCCGTTTCGGTACAGAAACGCCCCTTGAGATGCCCTGATTGCCGACATATTTCAGTTCGGACAAAACCGCGTTGCGGGCGGGTGAACCAACGGCTGCGCGGCAGGAAGTTGAACACTTCGAACATCAGCGGTCCGGCGGTATGTGCCCCAATCAGGGAGGCGTTGCCTTCGCCTGTGGCGTTGCCCACCCATACCGCCACCACATATTCCGGGGTGGCGCCTACCGCCCATGCGTCCCGGAATCCGAAACTGGTGCCTGTTTTCCAGGCGATGGTCTGCATGGAGGGAATTTCCTTCCAGTCAATCTCCTCCGGACGGTTCAGCTCCTTCAGCGCCAAAAAGGTGAGCCAGGCTGCCGCCTGCGTGAATGGAGGTTTTTTCCAGCGTTCCGACGGTTCCGCATCGGAGAGGCGAAGTGTCTGTTGCGAGCCCCCGGTTATGGCGTTTGCCATGGCGGTATAGGCTTGGGCCAGTTCCCACAAGGTCACTTCACCACCGCCCAGAATCAGCGAAAGTCCGTAATCTTCCGGGCTGCGGGTCAGAGTGGTGAAACCGGCCGATTTTAGAAAACTGTGGAATTTTGCCACGCCGTATTGCCGCAAAAGCAGCACCATCGGTACGTTAAGTGAACGGGAAAGCGCCTGGTCGGCCGGCACCGCACCGTCATACATGTAGTTGAAATTGTGCGGGGAAAAACCGTTCAGGTTCACCGGAACATCGGGCAGCAGTGTATGGGGCAGGATGACACCCTCCTGCAAAGCCGTTGCGTACAGGAACGGCTTGAGGATGCTTCCGCTGCTTCTTGGTGCGCGGATAATGTCCACATGGCCGCTTTGCTTGTCATCCGGCACATTGCCGCAATAGGCTATCACTTGGCTGTTGCGTACCGACACCACCACCACCGCCATGTTGCGTATCAGGGCCGGTGCCAGCTTTCCGCTCCACCGTTCCACCGCCTGTTCCACCTGTTGCTGTATGTCGGCGTCTATGCTGCTCCGGATTTGTTGTCCGGGACTGGTATTGTGGAAATGGGCGACCAGATGAGGGGCCAGTTGGGGCAGGGCATGGAGGGATGTCGGCAAATCCTCCTCCAGTGCCAGCTGCCATTCCGCTTCGTTCAGGCAATGTTCCTCTTTGAGGCGGGACAGTAATTGGTCCCGTTTGTTTTTGAGCAATCGGTTGTTCTTGCCGGGATGGATCAGTGCGGGGGAGTTTGGCAGTACCGCCAGCAGGGCCGCTTCCGCCCACGAAAGCTCTTCTGTGCCATGGTTGAAATAGCGCCAGGAGGCAGCCTCCAACCCGACCACATTACCTCCAAATGGTGCATGGGCGGCATACAGTTGCAGAATCTCCTCTTTGCTGTAGGAAAGTTCCATACGGAAGGCCCACAACATCTCCACCCCCTTTTCCCAAAAGGTGCGTGGCCGGTTCCGTGCCAGCCGGACGGTCTGCATGGTGAGAGTGCTTGCACCACTTATTATCCGGTTGCGCTGAATGTTTTGCCTGACGGCCCTGCCCAGTGCAAGGAAATCGATGCCGCAGTGCCGGTAAAAGCGTTTGTCCTCATAGCGGATGAGTGCGGTCACATATTTGGGGTTCAGGGCGGAATCACCAGGTGGAAAACGCCATTGGTCATCCGCCGCGATGCGTGCGCCCAGCAGTTGTCCGTTCCTGTCATATACGGCGGTGGTATATGGCACCTGAAAGAGCGGATCGGGCAGCATCCTGATAAAGGAGATTCCCACCACCGCCACAATCAGCCAAAAACCCACCTGCCGCTGTCGGTGCAACGGCTGCTGCCAAAGAAACCGGTGGCCTTTCAGCGGCGGTGCCATCAGCGGGTCACAAGGACGTTGCCTGCTGCGGTGCGGGCATAGGACTTCGGGTCATACATCGCTTCGCATTTGATAGCCGGCAGTGTGAAACGGCCGCAATAGGATGCACGCAGGCGTAGCCGTACCTCCAGGTTGCCTCGCAATGGAAGGTCGAAATAGGTGAAGACACGGTCATCCCGAATATCCTGGTAGGAGAAACCCGTTGCAGAGGTTTCATATCCATCCAGATACCGTTCGTTGACCACCTCCCAGCCGGATGGCAGGATATATGTCAGCGCCACATTTCTGAACACCTGGCTCGGGTGGAGGTTGGAGACACGTATGGTAACGTTGAAATCTGTTCCCTGCTGCAGCTGGTTCGGACTGATGGCTTTGCCTGACATGTCCGTGTAACTTACCTGTAGCGCAATGTTCTTTTGGCGTGCTGCAGCGGTATCTGTCAGCGGACGGCTACGCTGGTAAAGCGAAGCGTAAATGGTGCCTTTTCCATTGTTCTGTACCGTAACTTTTCCGGAAAGGTTCTTCAGCGGCAGGTTCTTATGGTAAGCGGCCTTGCCACTGCTGACTTTGTTTTCTGCGTTGTCGTATTGTGACCATGCGAACTCCATTCCATTGTCAAACCGGTCGTAAAGTTGTGCAATGGCCATAATGGCGTAGGCGGAGGAATGGGTGCTGTACAGCGGTTCACCCTGCATCTCTTTGGCAATAAGCCGTGCCTGTTGGAAAGCCTCTTTACGTTGGTCGGTCAGTATCATGGTCTCCAGAATCATCGCCTCATCCCGCAGTGAGGAACCGAAGGTGCTATTGTCGGAGGTGTATGTAGGTACGGTGGTGGAAGCGCTTTGGATGAGATTAAGTGCCGTTTGCTTTTTGCCTGAAATGGCGTATGCGGCGGCCAGCCGCCAGCGGGCTTGCAGTGAAAGGCCGGTTTGACCCTTCAGCCGGTTCATGGCACCGGTCTCCGCCTTACCCGCCAAAGCGAGGGTATAGAGGCGGTAGGCCTGTTCCAGATCGGATTGCGTAAAGCTGTATCCGGCCGCATTTTTGCGTTTCATCTGCCAGTTTTGGGCGGCTTTCCGCTGATAGCCAAGCCACTTGTTGTATACATTCTGGTTTACTTCATAGCCCTTTTCCCGAGCCAGAATCAGCAGGTGGCCCACATAGGATGTCAGCCAGTCGGAGACCTGCCGTTCGCCAGGCCAGTAGGAGAATCCGCCTGACGGCTGCTGTCTGGCGTAGAGGTTGCTGACAGCGGATTCGATTGAGGCGGCAATTTCCTTTTTATCTGTCTCAGTCAGAGTGACGAAATGTTCCTTGAAGAGTAGCGGTAAGGCTTTGGAAACCAATTGTTCGCTACATGCATGGCGGTAGTTTTCCAGAAAGTCGAACTGACTGGTGATATTCAGGGATGGCAGGGTTGCCACCTCCAGTTGCAGCAGGCTCTCTTTGCCGCCTTGTTGCAGTTGGTATGGCAGTGTGGCGGTTTTCTGCTTGTCAATAAGCACTGATGTGGTATGTGTAAGCAGTGGATTGGGGTTGCGGATTTCTATCTCCACCACCTCTTTGGCGGTATGCCCGTTGCCGGTAGCGGTTATGGTGATTTTTTCAGTTCCGGTCAGTTTGCCGGTTTCAAGGGTGAAATAGGCCATTTTGTCACCGGTGTGGCTGAAGTTGATCTTTTGCGTGGCCGCCCCTTTTACACCTGCTTTGCCGGTTGTGCTCACTTTCAGGGTCACTTCCTTGACGGAAGGTTCCATGGCAAACACATTGACAGGAAGTTCTATACTTTCGTTCACACTAAGCACTCTCGGCAGGGTGGGGAGCAGCATCAGCGGGGTGCGGACCGTTGTGGTTTGTTCAGCCGAACCGTAGGCGCCATCGTGGCCGGCAACCACCATGACCCGCACAGCACCGACATATTGCGGAAGGGTGATGGTATGATTTTTTGTCTCCCCCTTTTTCAGGGTGAAGGGGCCGATAAAACGCACTACCGGTGTGAAACGGTTGGCCTTGGCTGGTGAGAGTTCCAGATTCTCATCACCGCCAATGCTGAACATCCTGGCATATTTTCCAGCAAAGGCGCCCACCACGTTGTTGTATACATCCCAAGTGCGTATGCCCAGTGCCTCCCGTGTATGGAATTTCTTCCACGGGTCGGGAGTCTTGAAACGGGTAAGGCTGAGCAGGCCCTCGTCCACTACCGCCAAGGTGTAGGTCATGGGTCGGCCGCTGTTTTCCTTGACCTTGACATTGAACGGCTGTTGCGGACGGATCACTTTCGGACAAGTGATTTTTGGTGTGAGCATACTTTTCGGGTCTGTTACGGTGAAGGGTTCCACCCCGTACAGGCGGATAGGCATATTGTCGACGGTCAGTCTGTGCGGCTGGAGCACGCTGATCTGGACATATGCATTCGGTGTCATCTCCTCTGTGACCTTGAAACGGAAATTGGTTATGCCATCCTTATTGATTTTCACGCGGTGCATGTCAATAACTTCCGAACCGTTTTCAATGGAAACCAAGGCTATGCCTGACTGGATCTTTGGAATGGTCACCAGCACTTCGTCCCCGACCTTGTATTCCGGTTGGTCAAGCGAGAATGTAAGCATCTGCACTGCAGAGGGATTTTTGGTATCGGGATTGCCTCTCCATGATGGCCAGTCCACATTGAAGAGGCAGCCGGTGGCATGTCCGCCTTGATCCTTAATGAAAATCAGGTATTTGCCATATTCCGGATAGTCTACCCGGAAGGGGATGGAGGCTTTTCCGTTGGTAGTGTTGATTCTGCCCGATTTAACCACCTTCGCGTTGGTGTTGTTGATGTAGTTGCTCAACGCCTCATCATTTTCCCACCAGTATGACCAGTCTATCTTGTAAATATAATATGTAAGGTTACTGCGGTTCATCAATTTGCCGTTTTCTGAAACCGTTACAATGTCGAACCTGTGGTCAGTGTTGGTCTCCACATAGGGGTAGATGCTTGAAAGGTTGCTGCGGATGCCAACGTATGCGGCATAGGGCGAGAGGATGGCGTTTTTGCTAATGACGCTTGCATCGCCACCCGGTTCGGTAACGCGGCAGACAAATTGTGCCCTGATTTTTCCTGGAAGTTGTCCGGAGGCCATGGCTGGTATTGTTATTTGGGCATTGCCTGTCTCAGAGAGTTTGCCGTCAAAAATCATGACGGTTTGCGGGGAGGCGTCCGCCAGCGGGTTGGTGAACACATATTTCTCAAATCCTTTCACCGGCACACGCGCTTTGGAGGTCTGCATCTCAACCTGCGCCTGCATTTTTGAGGCGATGGCGCCGGTAAGCCATGCGGCATGTAGGGATGCGTTTGTGGCGTTGCGTATGTTCAGCAGCGTGTCCGGTAGGCGCAAGTCGATGTTCAGCCGGTTCGGCTTGACGGTCTCAATGTGCAGGCTCTTGTGGAATGTGGCCTGCCCTACATGGACATAAGCGTTCCAAAGGCCGGTCGGGGCATCGGATGGGATTGGTATCGCGAAGGTGTAGAAACCGTCCACGGAGGAGGGGTTCACCTTGCGTATGTGGAACTGGCCGCGTGGATTAAAAATCTCCAGACTGGCCGGATGGTTCTCAGGAATCCGGTGGTTCCTGTCTTCCAGAATCAGGGTCAGATGGAGCGTGTCACCAGGCCGCCATACACCACGTTCCCCATAAAGGAAGCCTTTGAGTCCGTTGCTGTTCTTTTCGCCGCTGACATCAAACCGCGAGTAGGAGTTGTTCTCCCCCTCCACCAGCCGCAGGTAGCTGCTCTGTTTTCCCTTGGTGGCCACTGCAATGAACGGTTTGGCCGATGTCTCCAGTTCCGCAATGCCTTTATGGTCGGTCTTGCCCGAGGCGACAGGCTGCAGCTGCAGGTTATAGAGGCTGATACCGGCACCGCGCACCGGTTCGGCGGTCAGGATGTCGTTGACCACAACCCAGTATTTCCCGTTATCGTTGGCCTTAACCATGATGCCGAGGTTGGAGGCAAGCAGGTTGGTCGAAACGCTGCGGTTGGCCATATAGTAGCTGGCAGTGTAGGGGTTATCACGATCCCTCCAGTGGTAGTCATCATAATAGTAAATGTCTTCGTAGGGGTATCCGAAATAGGTGTAATAGCTGTTGACCTCATCCCATGCCGCTTCATCATCTGCGCTTATGGTTGGATCAAGTGTGGTCATGCCGCTGTTTCCGGTCACAGTTTCGGAAGACCGGTGGAAAGGGGCGGTGGCATATTCCCGTCGGAATGAGAGTCTGACCCGGTAGATTGCACCCTCCTCCTGACGGATGATGCGCCCCAAATCCACAGCATAGTTGTGCCATGCGTTGACACTGGACATAGGCGGGTTCAGCTGAAGTTTCTGGCGGTAAACAAGACGTCCCGCCCGCCTGATGTCCTCTTCTTCGTCCAACTTGTTGACTTGCAGGAATGACAATACATTGCGCTGATATATCCGGATTACCTCCACATCCACAGCCTGCAGGCTCGCAGCCTTGAAGTTAAGTTTAAGATTCTCCGCATCAGGCAGGATGACCCCTTCGCTGAGCAGAGCCAGTTGTGGTGCCAGCGGCATGGTTTTCACCTGCAGCTGCATCTCTTCCCGCAAGCGACGGCCGGTGCTGCTTTGCAGGCTCCCCGCTATGCGGAGCGGCATGCTGTCGATGCCGGTCGGCTCCTCATAGTGGATTTCCACCACATTTTCCTTCACCTGCATAGTGGCGGAGGGCATCATCGGCAGCTCAATCAGGCCGCGCAGATCCTGTTCTGTGGAGACTGGTTCACTGAACACCAGCACAATGCCGTTTTCCGGTGCAGAGATGTTTTCGTACGTTAGAAAGGCGAACTTGTTCCGCATGGGAATCTCCGCCTCCACGGTGCATTTCTCCTTTATTCCTATCCGTTTTCCGTCGGCGATGAGTTGGATTTGTTGTGGTTTGTCCGATTTTTCGATACCATTGACTGTGAATTCGAATAGGGTGGATTTTTCCGTCTCGGGGAATACGATGCTGCTGTACTTCCCTTTGATGCGGAGCATCTTTTTAACATCTTTTGTCCGTACCGGCTCGTTGAAGGCCAGCTGGCCGCGCAGGGTCACCTCATCTGGGGTCGCTGTTGTTACCTCCATGGGGAGCAGCTTCATGGAGAACTCCTTCTGCTGCACGTGAAAACTAAAGGGGAAGCGGCGCAGTTTTCGTGTGACGGGGAAGAATTCGGACAGGTGAAATTTGGCGTTGTAGATTTTTCCCTGTTTCAGCGCCCCACTGTCAGGTACAAAGGCAATGGTATGGCTGTTTTCCCAAAAGGCGTGCCCCTTAATGGAGGGGGAGAAGGAAAACACCTTTTTTTCAATTGTTTTGCCGGGTTCCGCAGTTTCCATATCCTGGGCGAACACGATGCGGACGGCATCTTCCGAGGCGATGCTGCCGCCCGTGTAGGCGGAAATGTATGTGGCGAAATCCATGGACGGGATGGTTTCCCGTTGCCGGTTACATGCAGCAAGCAGCATGGTCATGCCGCAGGTCAGAAGAAATAGTTTCCAGAGTTTCATGGCAGTTGGAATTATTTGTTTTTAATGAGAATTGTCTTGGTGAATGCGGTGCCGTTTTCACGCAGGCCGGAGGCGGTCAGCCGGTGGATGGGGCAGTCCTTGCGCCATACCACCTGCACATTCCTTCCTTCACATCGGAGGATGAATCCGCCCTCCGCCTTCCAGTGGATGATCCGGATGTCCGGCTGGTCCATGGTGAAGTACTGGCTTTTCACACGGCGGATGCTCCCCGTATGCAGCAGCTCCTGCTTGAAAAATTCCTGTATGTGGGACTGGATGTAATAGTAGCATTCGTTAGGCCGTCCCTTCTTGTCCTGATATGGGGAATGGCCGGATTTTTCCAGAGGATACATCTCGTTGCGGACTCCGAGCCGGTTCAGCTTACGGTGGATGGCATAAGATCCGTACATCTTGTCAAATAGTTTGTCCCCCAATGTGGTGAAAGGAATACCTTCGTCATAGGGCACAATGTAGTCAGCTGTGCCGTGAAAGGAGATGACCGGGATCTGTTGTCCCTCCAGTTCGCCCAAATCATAGAGGGCGCCCCACATGTTGGCCAACGCACGGATACGGAAACGGACGGAGTCGCTGTTGCCGGAGGAGGTCAGACCGCCAAGGCGGTTTTCAAAGTTATTCTCTACTATGAAGTCTGGTCGGTTCTCCGGAGTCCAGAAGGCGGTGGCAAGCGCGGTGATGGCGCCGGCACTGGTGCCGGCAAGGAAAATGCAGCTGGTGTCAATGCCGAGAGTCTTGGCATTTGCCGTCAGGTAGCGCAATGCGGCGTGCGCATCCTGCACCGCCCCATATCCGCACTGTTGGATGGAAAGCTTGTTGGGTTTAAAGCCCATACGATAGTTGATAGAGGCGGTCACGTAACCCAGCTGTGCGAAGTGCCTGCACCATACGGCCATTGTTTCCGCCCCTTTGTCCCCGATGTAGAAGGCGCCGCCGTGGATGAAGAGAATCAGCGGGTGTACAGGCATGGAGTCTTCGGGTGAGTAGATGTCCATGGTGAGATCCAACTCCTTTTCCCTGAATGTTTTCAAGATGCTTTTTGCAATAATCTTTGCGAACTTGTCTTCATTTTCGGGATTGGAGACCCAATAGCCTTTCGCCCGGCCGTAGACCACATCCTTCCGGATTTGGTAAGGCAGCTCTTCAGGTTCGTCCAGCAGCATGTTCCGGGTGGAGTGGTAGGTGGTGAAAAATGGGGTCTCGTATTTTTCCAAGGAGACCGGCTGTGGGTCGAATTTCAGCAGGGTGGTGTAGAAGGTTCCGGTCAGGAACAGAGGGCTGTAGGTTACGTTGAAGCGCAGGGTCAGCTCCTTGGTGCCGGAACGGAACAGGTAGTCACCATCCGTGTAAAGGAGTTCAAAGGCGACAGGGCTGGTCCATTCCGTGGAATCAACCGGGAAAAAGCGCCCTTTCAGGCATTGCGCCGCGGTCTCGTCCACTTTGACGAAACCCTGCATCCGGCCGATTTCCCCGAGGTAAAATGCGGAGGTGTCCAACGTTTGGAAATCGAACCGGTCATGCTGATCCATCTGGCGGCTCTCCATCGGAACCGTGCTTTTCATCACCGATGGCTCTTCCTCCTCCGGCACATGGCGGTGGCAGGCGGCGGAAAAGAGCGCCACGTAGGCGAGGATGCCCACAATATGTCTGTAATTCAATATTTTAAATATTATTCCTTTTGTCATAACCAGTTGATTGCCAAAAAACTTAACGTACAAACAGGCTGCTTATTGTTTTTTTTGCTACTTTTGCAGCGTAAAAAATTAATTTAATTTTTGATGGACGTATGCGCGAGAAAACTGTTGCCATAACTGGGATTGTTCGGCTGTTAGTTATTGACATCATATTGACAGTCATTGCCTATATGCTGCCTTTGCTGGCGCACCGGACCGCCTTTCCCCTCTATTATTTTGATCCGATGCGTGTGGTGGTCCTGGCCGGCCTGCTTTGGGGCGCAAGCCGGAAAAACGCTTTTTTGCTGGCATTGACGGTTCCGTTGCTCACTTTCGGATTTACCAGCCATCCTATGCTGCTTAAGGGCATGCTGATGGCTGCAGAGCTGACGGTAAACCTGTTGCTGTTTGTCTGGATGGAACGCAAAATCCGCTCCCTATTTTTGGGGATGCTGCTCTCCATCCTGCTCAGCAAAATGTTTTATTACCTTCTCAAATGGCTGTTAATTTCCACGTTATGGCCATCGCAGCCGCTGGTGGGGGTCGGTTTGGGCATCCAGCTGGCAGTCGCTGTGGGTCTCTCCCTCTGTTTCGCCTGGTTGGCGGCACGGAGAAATAATGTGTAGTCTGCCGATGGGTATCTTTGTTTTGGTGTGATTTTTGCATGTGATAATTTTTTTAAATAATGTATTATGGCAAGAAAAGGAACCGCAAAAGAGGTTTTTATCCAACGGGCGTTGGATTTGTTTATGAAAAATGGGGTCCGCACCACCATGGATGAGATATCCCGTCAGTTGAAAATCTCGAAACGGACCATTTATGAGCAGTTTGATGATAAGACAGACCTGTTGCGCGCATGTGTCGAACTGCTTATCAGCAATATCCCGACAGCACCTGAAACAAATGCTGATAATGTGGTGACAAAACTCTATACTTTGGCCAGTGTTCATGTGATGGGCCTGCTGGATCGGAGAAACGTTTTCACCAAGGATCTTGAGACCTATTATCCGGACCTGTATCAGGAAATGATAGCCCCCCTGTTCGAAAAGAGGGCGAAGGATATGATGGTGCTCTTTAATGTCGGCATTGAACGGGGTTTTATCCGGGACGATATGGATTTGGAGATGCACCTGCATTATCTCTATAAGTTTTTCCTTTACGTCGCCTCCGAAAAGAACCTGCACAAACAGCACACGCAAAATGAAATTTTCCGGAACCTCATACTTCCTTTATTGCGTGGCATTATGACAGAGAAAGGGATACGCGAGCTGGACGATATGATTTCCTCCTTCGAAAAAAAATAATGGTCGCTTTCCATAATATTTCTCATCAAAATTCGTTTTTTCCACCCAATATGGGAACTCATTGTTCATGATGTTACGGTTTTGATGAATAGAACAGGAAGAATTGTACGGCTTGTAACCGCTGTCGGTATTTTGTTGATGGCATCCTGCGCCACCAACAAGGATGCTTTTCCCAACAAGTTCCATCATGCCGTCAACACACGTTTCAATGTCTTTTTCAACGGTAGCGAGAGCTTCAAGGAGGGTGCGCAGGCGTTGTCCAAGACAACTGTGGACAATTACACGCAGGTGCTTCCTGTCTATGTGTATCCTTCCAAGGTGGAGGCGCAGGCGCAGTCCCCCAAATGGGACCGGGCCATTGAAAAATGCTCCAAGGCTGTTGCCAAGCACACCATGTTCATCAAGGGGGTGGACAAAAACATCTACATGGATGAGGTCTATCTGCTGATGGGCAAGGCCTATTTCTACCGGCAGGATTATCCGGAGGCCAACCGCATTTTTGCCTATATCATCCAGTCCTACAAGAACACCAATTCCTGGCCGGATGCCTACACCTGGCTGGCACAGACCTATCTTTGTGAGGACCGGATAGCTGATGCCGAGGAAAATCTGGAACTTATAAAGGCTGACATCGGGGTTACAAAGGACAAGAAGCAGAAGCAGCATTGGGAGGCGGTCTATGTTGACAAGCTTATCCGGCAGGAAAATTATGAACAGGCTGCCGTTTACCTGAACGATCTGCTCTCCAGCCGTTGGATGAACCGCAATTTCAAGACCCGCTGCATGTTCATCTATGCCCAGATAAATCAGGAGCTGGGGCAGTTTGAGGAGGCGTTGGCATATTACAATAAGGTGATCCGTCGTTCTCCGCCGTACGAGATGTCGTTCAACGCCACGCTGAACGCCTCGTTGTGCGGGATTGAGCGGAGCGAGACCAAGGCCCGCCTGCAGCGGCTGTTGAAGGATCCCCGCAACGACGAATACCGCGACCAGATCTTTTATGCCATGGCGCAGACCGATTTCTACCGTTCCGACACCGCTTCCGGCTTGCGCAATCTGGAATCATCCGTCTTCTGGAGCATTCGCAACCCCTACCAGAAGGCGCTTTCCTCGCTGGAGCTTGCCGAATACTATTTCGCCCACCAGATGTTTGAGAAATCGCAGCTCTATTATGACACGCTGCTGCGGGTGCTGCCGGAGTCCTTCCCTAACCGTGGGCAGATATATGAGCGTGCAAAGGTGCTTAAGGAGCTGGTTTCCGACCTGATGACAATCAAAACGGAGGACAGCCTCCAGCGTATTGCCGCCATGCCGGAGGAGGAGCGTGAAGGCTACATCCGGCAGCTGATTGCAGACTATCAGGAGAAGGAGCGGGCGCGGATTGCGGATGAGGAGGCCAAGCAGCTGCTGATGCAGGATGTGAAAAAAGCCAATGCCAACAACAAGAAAAGCACTTGGGTTTTCTACAACCCGACCCAGGTCAAGGCGGGGGAACTGCAGTTCCGCAAGGAATGGGGACCCCGCGTGCTGGAGGACAACTGGTTCCTCAGCGACAAGCAGAGCATGTTGCAGATGGTGGATGCTGAGGAGCAGCAGGACGGGGAGCAGGAGACAGGCGATTCCCTGAAACCAAAAAAGCAGGTGATGTCATCCGGCGGACGCATTGTCGATCCGAGCCAGCCGGAATACTACACGCAGGATGTTCCTTTCACGCCTTCGGCCCTGGATTCGTCCAACAACCGTATCGCCTTCGCACTGTACAATTCCGGATTTGTCTACTATGACGACCTTCACGACAAGGCAAAGGCTGTCACACAATGGTCGGCGCTGACCGACCGTTTTCCGAACCACCGGCTTTACCCTTCCGGATGCTATCTGCTGTACCGGACTTACAAGGAAATGGGCGACAGCCTGAAATGCCGCTATTACCGGCAGGAGGTGCTGGAACGTTTCCCGGAGAGCGAATATGCCATGATTATCCGTGACCCACAGTATTTTGAAAAGCTCTCCTCACAGAAAAAGGAGGCTGATGAATTCTATGCCGCCACCTATCCGCTGTATGAGCAGCAGAAATACAAGGAATTGCAAAAGCGTTGTGCCGAAGGGCTCAAGAAATATGTCGACCCGCAGGTGCGTTCGCGGCTCTATTACCTGCAGGCATACGCAAAGGGGCGTCTGAAGGGGACGGACACCATGGAGGTGGGAATGAAGGCGGTTAGCCGGCAGTTCCCCGGTACGGCGGTCGATACGCTCGCATCCGGTGTGCTGGAGGCGATTCTCCGTTCCCGCGCACCGCAGCCGACGGGAAATGCCATCTCCGGAAAAGAGGCTCCAAAGGTGGAGGAGCAGCAGTTCGTATATGACGCCTCCAGATTCCATTTTGTGATTCTGCTGGTTGACATCAAGGGGATGAAGATGGACAAGCTCAAGGCGAACATCGCCAATTTCAACAAGGAGTATTTCAGGCTGAACAGTTTTGATGTCTCCAATTTCTACATCGACAACATGACCCAGATGGTGACAATATCACGGTTCGATAACAAGACAAAGGCCATGGAATATTATTACCAGTTGAAGGGGAACAGCAAATATTTCGGGGAGTTGAATGCCAGCAAGGATGTGCGGGTGTATGTCATCTCCGACCAGAACTACACGCTTTTCTACAAGCAGAAGAAAAAACGTCCGGAATATGAGAAGTTTTTCAATGATTATTATTTGAATGTCAAATAAATTATACGGTTATGGCAAGCAAGACAGAAAATGAGGTCTCCGGCACCATCAACATTATCGGAAATGGGACATCCATTCATGGGGATGTTGCCTCCAACGGCGATTTTCGCCTGGACGGCGTTATCCAAGGTCAATTTGTCTCCAAACTGAAGCTGGTCATCGGACCGACCGGTTTCATAGAGGGGGACATCGAGTGCAAGGATTGCGAAATTTTAGGCAAGGTCAAGGGGAACATCCTGGTTCATGAGACTTTGGTGTTGCGCGAGACAGCGGAGGTGTGCGGCGATATCCGCATCAACCGGCTTTCAATTGAGCCCGGTGCAGTTTTCACCGGTCATTGCAGCATGCTGAATGTGGCGGTGCCGCAGGAGGGGGAATAGCCGATGGACGAACCCGGGAAAAAATTGCAGAGGAGTGCGGACAGCTACATCCGCTACAGCGGTATGGCGCTACAGATAGCGGCCATTGTCCTGGTGTTCGCTTTCGGCGGTGTGCTGCTGGACCGCCGCGTTTCATGGAAAATCCCTGTTTTCACCTTAGTCCTGAGTGTTCTGGGTATTTTTCTGGCATTGTACAGCAGTCTGCGTGAATTCATCAATAAAGACAAGAACCATGAAGACAAAAATATTTAGGGAGCTTTATTCCAAATATCTGAAACGGTTGTTTCTGCTTACGATTTTCATTTTGGCCGTATTTGTGCTTTGCAGCCACTGCTGGCCTTTTCTGCTATCCCCTTTCTGCATCTACCTGATTATTTTTTTCCTTGTAGTGATGGCAGGTACTCATGCCATTGTGCTGCAGACTGATGCGGAGCGTCTGTCCTATGTTTCGGAAGAGGGGGCTGATGCGGAGACGCATCGGAAGGCGGTGATGGATACTGAAAAGAAATTCATCCGCCGATACCTGATAGCCACCACTGTCAAACTGATGCTGTTTCTTGTGCTGCTTGTGGTCTATGCTTTCACCAACAGGGACGACATTCTCCGGTTCGGTTTGAATTTCATTGTTTTATATTTGATATACAGTATATTCGAGGTTGTCATACTGAAAAAACCCTTATTAAAATAGATTTTTAACCAGTAAAAATAGCGATTATGCCAAAAATTTCACAAAAGGGAATGTCCATGCCCTCTTCCCCAATCCGGAAGCTGGTGCCGTTTTCCGATGCGGCCAAAAAGCGTGGCGTCAAAGTGTATCATCTGAATATCGGACAGCCGGACATCGAGACGCCCAAGGGCGCAATCGATGCCTTGCAGCACAAGGAGATAGGAGTTCTTGCCTATTCCCATTCCGCCGGTTACCTCTCCTGCCGCGAAAAGCTGGTGGAGTATTACAGCCGGTTCAACATCAATGTCACCGCAGATGAGATCATCATCACCAACGGCGGTTCCGAAGGCATCCAGTTTGCCTTCAACGCCTGTCTGGATCCGGGTGACGAGGTGATTATCCCCGAACCTTTCTACGCCAACTACAACGGCTTCGCCAAAACTGCCGGAGTGACGGTGAAACCAATCGTCTCCGTGATTGACAACGGCTTCGCCCTGCCTCCAATTGAGGAGTTTGAGAAGGTGATCACACCCAGGACCAAGGCCATCATGATCTGCAACCCCAACAATCCTACCGGCTACCTCTATTCGCAGCAGGAGTTGGAGACGCTGGCGCACATTGTGAAGAAATATGACCTTTTCCTCTTCTCGGACGAGGTGTACCGCGAGTTCGCATACGATGGCGAGAAAGTGTTTTCCGTGATGAACCTGAAGGAGATAGAGCAGAATGTGATTCTGCTTGATTCCGTCTCGAAACGCTACAGTGCCTGTGGCGCCCGTATCGGCATGTTTGTCACAAAGAACAGGGATGTTTATGCCACTGCGATGAAATTCGCCCAGGCGCGTCTCTCCCCACCTTCGTTCGGCCAGTATTTCACCGAGGCCGCCGTGGACACGCCGAAGGAGTATTTCGATGCTGTCCTTGCCGAGTACATCGCCCGCCGCAACTGCATTGTGGATGCAATCAACAAAATGCCGGGCTGTTTCTGTCCGAAGCCGAAGGGCGCATTCTATGCGGTGGCGCGTCTGCCGATAGATGATTCCGACCGTTTCTGCCAGTGGCTGCTGGAGGAATTCTCCTATGAAGGCCAGACGGTGATGCTGGCTCCCGCAACCGGATTCTATTCCGCCCCAGGAAAGGGCAAGAACGAGGTGCGTATCAGCTATTGCCTGAAGGTGAGCGATCTGCAGGCCGCTATGAAATGTCTTGAGGAGGCTCTGAAGGTATATCCGGGTCGAAAATAAAATACGTTTCATAATATTTTTTTGTAGGGGCGGTGCATGCACCGTCCCTACATTTTTTCGCACCGCCCCTAAAAAATTTTTTTTTGGATGCAACATTTTCCACAAATAATGCGTCTATATATAAAACAACAGATGTCATTTTTTTGTAATTTTGCATTTTAAAACACCTCATGAAGTGTAGACCGTACATCGCCGCCATATTGCCCGTCCTGCTTTGCGGGATGCTGCATGCGCAGGTCCGTTTCACAGCGGACAACCGCAGCGGCTGTGTGCCGTT